>WLED01000026.1 GCA_009704445.1 Actinomycetota bacterium | reverse complement strand
GGAAATAAAGGCTCTAGATTTGGCGTTAGCACTCTCGGGGTGCGAGTGATAAAGCGCCCCCCAATGCAGATAAAAATTGGTTAACGAACGATAAACGCAAGGAGCACATCTGATGGCAAAGCAAATCGCCTTTAATGAAGAAGCGCGTCGCGGATTAGAGCGCGGCATGAATATCTTGGCTGATGCAGTCAAAGTAACTCTTGGACCACGCGGACGAAATGTTGTCCTAGAAAAAAAGTGGGGCGCACCAACAATTACAAATGACGGTGTTTCAATTGCAAAAGACATCGAGCTAGATGATCCATGGGAAAAAATCGGTGCAGAACTTGTAAAAGAAGTTGCAAAGAAGACCGATGATGTTGCCGGAGATGGAACAACGACTGCAACAGTGTTAGCACAAGCTTTAGTTCGTGAAGGACTTCGAAATGTTGCTGCTGGTTCTAACCCAATGGCCCTTAAGCGCGGAATTGAAAAGGCAGTATCTGAGATTGTTGCAGAACTACTTTCTATGGCAAAGAGCGTGGACTCAAAAGAACAGATCGCAGCAACAGCATCAATCTCTGCAGCAGATTCAACTATTGGTGAAATGATCGCTGAAGCGATGGACAAAGTTGGAAAAGAAGGCGTTATTACTGTTGAAGAGTCAAATACTTTTGGTCTCGAGCTAGAGCTCACAGAGGGAATGCGCTTTGATAAGGGCTATATCTCTCCATACTTTGTAACTGATCAAGATCGTATGGAAGCAGTTTTGGAAGATACATATGTTTTGATCTGCAACTCAAAGATTTCAAATATTAAAGATCTTGTCCCAATTCTTGAAAAGGTTATGTCATCAGGAAAGCCTCTTGTCATTATTGCCGAAGATATTGAGGGCGAAGCTCTTGCAACGTTGGTCGTCAACAAGATTCGCGGAACATTCCGTTCTGCAGCTGTTAAGGCTCCAGGTTTTGGTGATCGTCGTAAGTCAATGCTTCAAGACATTGCAATCCTGACAGGTGCAACTGTTATCACTGAAGAAGTTGGACTTCGACTAGATACTGCCGAGATGGATCTTTTGGGTCGCGCACGCAAAGTAGTTATCAGCAAAGAAGAGACAACAATTGTTGAAGGCGCCGGAGACGAAGCTCAAATTAAGGGCCGTGTTCAGCAAATTCGCACAGAGATTGAAAACTCTGACTCTGATTATGACCGTGAGAAATTGCAGGAGCGTCTTGCAAAGCTTGCAGGTGGAGTTGCTGTAATCAAAGCTGGTGCTGCAACTGAGGTTGAACTCAAAGAGCGCAAACACCGCATTGAAGATGCAGTACGAAATGCAAAGGCTGCTGTTGAAGAAGGAATCGTTGCTGGTGGTGGAGTTGCTCTATTACAAGCAGGTGCTGCAGTGTTTAAGAAACTCTCTGGATTAACTGGTGATGAAGCAACTGGTGCAAAGATTGTTGAATATGCAATCGAAGCCCCTATAAAGCAGATTGCAATCAACGCAGGATTAGAAGGCGGAGTTGTAGTCGAAAAAGTTCGCCATCTTCCAGTTGGACACGGCTTAAATGCTGCAACAGGTGAATACGTTGACATGATTAAAACTGGAATCATTGATCCAGCTAAAGTGACACGTTCTGCATTACAAAATGCAGCATCAATTGCTGCACTGTTTATTACAACAGAGGCAGTCATTGCTGATAAGCCAGAGAAGAGCGCGCCTGCCCCACAAGGCGGCGGAGATATGGACTTCTAAAGCAATAAAGACTAATTAATCAGAGCACCGTCCACGCGAAGTACCAGTTAACTGGCTCAGAAATTAGCCAATTAACGCGAGGGCGGTGTTCTGCTTTATCCTTATCCCATGGCAAAAAAACCAACCGTAAAAAAATTGTTCCAGCGAACATCAAAGAGCACAGTTGAAGCTTTTGATGCAAGCGAACTTGCCCATGCAGCAATTATTGAGCAGGCTGAAAAATCAGAACACGTTGGTGGATTTGTCTCAGTTGAATTCGATGATGAGAATCGTGTTGCTACATATCTTTATGAAGCAAATCTTGCAGGTTACAAAGGGTGGCGTTGGTGTGTAACAGTTGCGAAAGTTGACGAAGAGTCAGAACCAACTATTTGTGATGTGGTAGTTCTACCGGGTCCGGATGCATTGCGAGCACCAGAATGGATTCCATTTATTGATCGAATTCTTCCTGGTGATGTGGGAGTCGGAGACATTGTTCCGAGTTCACTAACTGATACTCGTTTAGTTCCTGGACAACAAAGTCTTCCGCAAGATGAAGAACTGGATACAGCTTTAGCAGTAGAACTTGGTTTTGGTCGAGCACGCGTGATGTCAATTGAAGGGCGCGATCAAGCAGCAAAGCGTTGGTATAGCGGAGAGCGCGGACCTAATGCTCCTGTTGCACAGTCGGCGCCAAAACCATGTCATAGCTGTGGCTTCTTTATTCCAATCGCAGGATCACTTCGATCAACTTTTGGTGTATGTGCCAACGCAATCTCACCGGAAGACGCTCGTGTCGTGAGCGTGGATCATGGCTGTGGTGCACATTCGGAAGCGACCTTCACGGAGCCAGTGTTAAACTAAGCACCTGTTATCGCAACCGCGATACCGATTCAAACAAATGAATAATTGAAACAATATTCATGAGTTACGAACGAGTTCAACAGAAAAGGTAAGCGTTGGGTAAAACTAGCGCACAGTGGAATTAGTTAAGAATTAGCTAACTAGCTAGGAAAGAGAGCTCACAATGCCTACAGGACATGTCAAATGGTTCTCACTTGAAAAGGGTTTTGGCTTTATTGCAAACGATGAAGGCGAAGATGTTTATCTAGCCGCTACATCACTTCCAGAAGGCGTTGCAACAGTTAAGCCTGGAACAAAACTTGAGTTTTCGATTGCAGATAGTCGCAAAGGTCCACAAGCGATGTCAGTACACATTATCGATGCTCCACCTTCACTAGTTGAAAACTCACGCGCTAATAGTGATGATCTTGCTGCAATGATTGAAGATACGATCAAAATGTTAGATCGTGTAGGAAACGGTCTGCGTAATGGCCGTCATCCAAATGCGCAAGAAGCTGATCGACTCGGTCGTGTACTTCGCGGAATTGCTTCACAACTAGGTGCATAAGCACACAATCAATTCGATTATTTCAAGTCAGAAGATCTAGATTAGATACCTGATCGTCGACTGCGACGAATTGTGTAGCGAATTCCAATTAGTCCAAGTGCTGTACCTGAAACGCAGGTCCAAATAATTTTGGAATCGGCGCCTATTGCTATTGAGATCACACCGGCTGCAATCCAGCACGAGGTTCCAATAGCCACTAGAGTTACAACACTGCGTAGACGAGAACCCATGGAAGAAGAGTAATGCGTTTTAAGGTTAAAGTTGACGGTAATTGGCGATCTTTCCGCCACCGCAATTTTCGTATCTTTTTCTGGGCAAGTGTTCTTGCCAATATTGGCAACTGGGCACAGCGAATAGCTCAAGATTGGCTTGTCCTTGAATTAACAAATAACAATGGAACGTATCTAGGGCTAGTCACCGCAGTGCAATTTGCACCAGTACTTTTCTTCTCATTGTATGGCGGAAAAATTGCAGATAGATTTAATAAGCGGAAAGTTTTGGTTCTCACAAATATTGTAGGTGGAGCAACCTCCCTAACTTTAGGTTTACTTGCAATTACTAATAACGCCAAGCTGTGGCACGTATTCGTGTTAGCGGGAGTTTTAGGCATTTCAACGGCTATCGAAGCACCTGTTAGACAAGTGTTTATAACTGAAGTTGTTGGCCCGATAGATCTTCCCAATGCTGTGGCACTATCCTCTGCAAACTTTAATGCGGGAAGATTAATTGGCCCTGCGATTTCAGGAATTTTGATCGCACTCTTTGGAACAGGAGCCTCATTCTTACTTAATGCCACAAGTTACGTTTTCATAGTAGCAGCCTTATATAAGCTCAATGAAAATGCATTCTTTCACCAGGAAAAAGAAAAAACGATGGGAAGTATTCGTCAAGGTATCGCCTACGCTCGAGCTCGTCCTGATATTTACGTTGTCATGCTATTAATTTTCTTCATAGCAACTTTTGGCCTGAACCTTCAAATCTTTAATGCATTGATCGCGACAAAAGAATTTGGTTTGGGTCCGGCTAGTTTCGGAATAATGGGAACATTCCTTGCAGTCGGCTCATTGTCCGGTGCATTAGGTGCGGCGCGACTTGAAAAATTCAGGAGTACTAAATTTATAATTAAAGCCGGTATTTCATTTTCTATTTCCGTGATGATCCTTTCTACATTGCCGACATTTACTATTTACCTTTTTTGGTTGCCTGTTTGTGGGTTTGCAGCACTAACTACTCTTGTAAGTGCCAACTCAATTGTTCAAACGAGCTCAGACCCTGCAATTCGAGGGCGAGTAATGGGGCTCTACCTACTTGTCTTTATGGGCGGAACACCTTTTGGTGCACCCTTAATTGGACTTACAAGCGAGCTGATAGGCATTCGGCCAACAATTGCTATCTGTGGGCTTATCTCGTTGCTTGCATCTTTAATCGTGTGGTGGATCTACAAAAATCGATTATCCGTACCGGCAGATATATCTGTTGCTGCAGTTTTAAAGAGGGTTGATCGCAATCAAGATCAATAAGCCAAACAAGGCCACGATCGTCACAAGCCGTCGCGTTTTATAGTTCATACCGTTTCCTTAACGTGAGAGGGAACTAGCTTAATAATAAGAAATGCGATAATCATCAAAACAAAAACCATTATGTACGCTCTTGATATTCCAAAACTATCTCCTAATAAACCCAACAAAAATGGCGCCCCGGCAATCGCAACACCTGCCGCAAGTGATGCTCTTCCGACTGCAAGATCTGGTCGCCCTTGACTCAAACCAATGAGTCGAATTGAAGAGAGCGCGAACTGCATTGATACTCCAAGACCAACAATAAACAAACAAAAAAGAGAAAGAATCATGCTGTGAGAGAGCCAAAAGCCTAAGAAACCAAAAAATTGAATCGCAATTATCGTAAGTAATTGGTTATCTAATGACAGATGCTTTAAAACCAATCCGCCATACCATCGCCCGATTCCCATTCCTGTACCTAAAGCAACAATTGCAACAGTTGAAACCGCTGCGCTTGATCCAACACGATCCTTCAAAAGTGCAGCAGCCCAAAATGATGTTGCAAATTCGGCAGAGATGCAGGCAACGAAACCAATCCACGAGATCCAAAAAGCACGAGAGAGTTTTCCGCTTTGAGGTCCATCTTCATGGGGGATGTGTTCTTCAATACTTTTATCTCGTCCAACGATGTAAACCAACAAAGCCACCGGAAGTGCTAGCAGTAAACCAAATCTCCACAGAGTTGGATAAACAATTGCAATTGTTCCAATCAGAGCGGTACCAATAACAAAGCCAACAGATGCAATTCCATTTGCTTGAGGTATAGCTACTTCCGCAGACTTTCCATAGTGATGTGACATTTTTGTCAGCATTGTGTTGATGACCAATGAGGTTCCAAAGCCAGTTAAAAGGGTTGCTGGCAAGGTTAGATAAACAGGTGGTGAGACAACAAACATTAAAAGACCGATACAAAAAATAGTAAGACCAATCCAGCTTGCTTTTTCTCGGCCAAATTTGTGCGCAATGTGCGGATTAGTCCATCCAGCAAAGATTGATGCCACTCCCATTGCTGTGCCATGTAAACCAGCGATTGTCAGTGAAGTTCCTTGATCTGCGCGCAATAGAGATTGTGCAGGGCCAAAGCCACCCAGATAGAAATTAACTACTGCAGTTTGAACTGCAACGATCCAGAAAAATCTATCCCGGTGAAAACTCTTGGGCATTACAGAGCAGCTACAACGTGATCAATGCACTTTGTGAGTGCTTCAACATCACTTGGGTCAACTGCCGGGAACATGCCAATTCGAAGTTGGTTTTTACCTAACTTGCGGTATGGCTCTGTATCTACAATTCCATTTTCACGCAGCGCTGCTGAAATCTTTGTTGCATCAATTGCATCATCAAAGTTAATTGTTCCGACAACCTTTGAACGCATTGCAGGATCAGTTACAAATGGAGTTGTGTAGCTGGTTTTCTCCGCCCATGAGTAGAGAATGTTTGAAGATTTCTCGCTACGACCCGCGGCAAAAGTTAAGCCGCCATTGGAATTCATCCACTCGATCTGCTCTGCCAATAACATGAGCGTTACCAATGCAGGAGTGTTATATGTTTGATCTAGGCGTGAATTTTCTATTGCAATCTCAAGGTCAAAAAACGCTGGAATCCAGCGACCACTTGCCTTAATTTTTGCAGCACGTGCAATTGCTGCAGGGGACATGATTGCAATCCATAATCCACCATCTGATGCAAATGATTTCTGTGGGGCAAAGTAATAAGTGTCAAACTCTTTTGCATCAACCATAAGTCCACCAGCTGCAGAGGTTGCATCGACTAAAACGAGTGCACCATCGGTACCTGCTGGGCGAATAATTGGCATTGCAACGCCCGTGCTTGTTTCATTGTGCGTGAGTGCATAAACATCGATTCCTGCTTCAGCTACTGCTACTGGGTGCGCACCGGGTTCAGTCTTAATGACTGTTGGCTCACCAAGAAATGGTGCTTCCTTTGCAGCAGCTGCGAACTTTGATGAAAACTCACCAAACACAAGGTGTTGTGATCGAGATTCAATCAATCCAGAGGTAGCAATATCCCAAAACGCAGTTGATCCACCATTGCCAAGAATTACTTCATAACCTTCTGGAAGATTAAATAGAGAAGTCAAACCTTCACGAACACGCTTAACAACATTTTTCACAGGCTTTTGACGGTGCGATGTTCCGAGAATTGAGTTACCACTTGCTGAAAGTGCAGCGAGTGCTTCTGGTCGAATTTTGGATGGTCCGCAACCGAAGCGTCCGTCTTTTGGTTTAATCTCTGCTGGAATAATGATGCTCATAAGCCAAGACTACGGGTAGTACCTCGTTAGTTCCCAATCGGAGTTGGTACTGGTTCGTTCATAGCGCAAGCGATCGTGCAATCTGGAGTATCGGCCTTGCCAAAATTCTATGTTGAGTGGGACAACGCGATAACCACCCCAATACTCGGGGCGAGGAACAACCGTACCTTCTGGCCATTTCGTAGCTGCACCTTCGTATCGTTGCTCTAGTTCGGCCCGCGATGACAATGGTGATGATTGATGACTAGCCCATGCGCCAATTTGTGACCCCCATGGCCTTGCAGCAAAGTATTCATCTGATTCTTCTACTGAAACTTTTTCTACAATTCCACTGAGTGAAACTTGGCGTTCCATGGCATACCAAGGAAAAAGCAATGAAACATTTTCATGCACATTCATGGCATGTGCTTTTCGAGATTCATAGTTTGTGAAAAAAGTAAATCCACCATCTGAAATATCTTTGAGTAAAACTGTTCTTGTACTTATTTGGTTGTCAGGATGCACGGTCGAGAGAACCATGGCATTTGCCTCAACAATTACCGGGTTTTCATGGGCTTGTTTCAACCAGATTGAAAACGCTTGGAAGGGGTCTGCAGGTAAAGTTTCCATGCCTACATCGCTATAGGAACGTCGCATCGCTCGAATCTGATCCCGAGTGAAACCTTCATTTTCCATGGGCTAATCGAACCTCATTTTCAACATCTTCGCATTGTGGATCTCTGTGATTTAATCATCCCATGCCCAAGGCGAAGTGTTCAATCATGTGGTTTCGCAGAGATCTTCGCATCAATGATCACCCTGCATTGCTAGCAGCAATTGAATCTGCCGAAAAAGTCATTCCGCTTTTTATTTTAGACAAGCAGCAAATCTCTGAAGCAGGAGACAAGCTCTTGGCTTACATGGGCAAATCACTTCGCGCATTGGATGAATCACTTGGAAATCGGCTCCATATAATTGAAGGCGATCAGGTAGAAATACTTAAAGAACTTATTGCCCAGCATGATGTACAAGAAGTCCATATTTCAACTGAATTTGAAAGATACGGCGCAGAACGAGATGCAAAAGTAGAGACTGCTGGATTCAAACTCGTTCGAACAGGCTCTCCATATGCTGTTGCACCGGGGCGAGTATTAAAGCCAAGTGATGCAACTGCATACAAGGTATACACACCGTTTTATAAAGGTTGGAGGGCCCATGGTTGGCGCGCACCGGCAGTAACTCCAAAAAAATTTGATCTAGTAGAACCAACTGCTAAGTACCGAGCATTTCCAGATTTTCCGGAAGAAGCAGGTAGCCAAGTAATTGCAGCGGGAGAAAAAGCTGCATTAAAACGCTTTGCATCATTTGAAAAGAATGGCTTGGATTCTTATGACGAGGCCCGCAACTTAGCTGGAATCGATGGAACATCAAAGATGAGCACCTATTTAAAGTTTGGCGAGATTCATCCTCGTACTCTTCTTCAAAATCTTGGTGAGAGTAAAGCCCATGACACATTTCGAAAAGAGATTGCATGGCGTGAGTTTTATGCTGATGTTTTATTCAACAATCCGATGACTGACACAGAGTATTACGCACCAAAATTTACAGAGATGCGTTATGACAAACCAGGAAAACAGTTCAAGGCTTGGTGTGAAGGAAAAACAGGTTATCCGTTTGTTGATGCTGCAATGCGTCAATTAGTTATTGAAGGATGGATGCACAACCGCACTCGGATGGTAGTGGCATCATTTTTAGTTAAAGACTTGCATCTTGAGTGGCAGCTAGGTGAGCGTTTCTTTGCGCAGCATTTAGTTGATTATGACGTTGCATCTAATGCTCATGGTTGGCAATGGACGGCCGGATGTGGAACAGATGCATCTCCGTACTATCGTATTTTTAATCCCATCGAACAGGGCAAGCGCTTTGATGCTAATGGGGACTACATTCGAAAGTATGTTCCGGAACTGGCACATCTTGCTTCTGATCAAATTCACGAACCATGGCTTTACTTGGATGGATACAGCAAGGGTTACAGTGAACGCATCGTTGATCATGCAGTAGAAAGATTAGAGTCACTTGCTAGATTACAAGAAATTAAAGCGGACAAACCCCTAGACCCTCGCGCTTAGCTTTATACATTGCAGTATCGGCGCGAAGTAAAAGATCTGCATGCCCCGTATTTTTTGCAACACCAATACTGACACCTAGCTGAATCTCTTTGTTTTCAATATGTATTGGATATGAAAGTGTTGCGCGAAGTGCAAGTGCTATCTCAATTGCACTCTCATGTAATCCTTCAATGAGAACTCCAAACTCATCTCCTCCAAGGCGAGCTAGAAATGCATCATGTGGGAGTGCTCGATCAAATCTGCGTGCTACTTGCTTGAGAACTTTGTCTCCTATTTCATGACCGTAAGTATCATTGATTGGTTTGAAGCCATCTAAATCAAGTAGGAGCAACGAACCTTCTTTATCTACAAACTCTTCTATTTCAGATATTAAACGCCTTCTATTTGGTAAACCAGTTAACTCATCAGTTCTTGCCAACAACCTCTCTGTTCCTATGTGACGGGATTGATTGATCGCAGTTGCTAAACGTGAAAAGGCCAGAACAACTGTCATCACCGCTGGAAAGGCAATATAGCGCGGCAAATAGTTTGGCTGCAGTGCGTTGAGTGCAAGAAGTGTTGCGCTAAAAAATACTGCTGCTGTAATTAGTAACGGAGTTCTAGATTCAGTAATGAGTGGTTGGGTGTCCTTTTGCTGTGAGTCCGCGTGCCAGAAACTCTCAGAAATCACGAGAATCCCCAGCAACCAACCATCATCAATCAATGTTCCTAAAGAATAAAGTGCATCGTTATCTAGAGATAAATACAAGAAATCTGTTGCAACAAAAACAGTAATACCAACGACTAACAAAAACGAAGGTAGCGAAAATCGACGAATAAAAAATAGTGAAAAGACGATCGCAAGAAGAATAAGATCTGCCAGTGGATAGGCGATTGCGTAAAACACATGCCAAAAGTTACGAGTTAAATCAGGTAATACCTGCGGAAGAATAAATGCCATCCCAAAGGTCGTGATACCAAAGCCTATTATCGCACTATCTAGTACCTCGTTTCTTTTATAAGAAGTCTGACCGCGAATCATTCGAACTGAGCCAACAATAATAAAGGGGTAGAAAACTAGGTACATAAGTTCTCCGAAAGAAGTCAGAAGATTTGTAGCAAAGTTGTAATGTGAAAAGCTGGCAATTAATGAGCCAAGCACCCACGCAAAGATTCCAAGAATGATTGCAATTTTAGAGACAAAGAAATCAACTTTTGGCGAGAGAGCAATCGAGATAATTACAAAAATTCCTATGAGGTTATAGAGAAGTACTTCTGTCCAAATTGATTGGTTCGTAACTCTTAAGATAAGATGAAGAACAAGTAACGCTGGTCCGAGTAATCGAACGATGCGCATACCTTCATAGTAAGAACATGTATTTCAATTCAGAATAGGGGAAGCCTTAGATACGTGCAGTTTTACTTGCGCTGCTTCTTTCGCAGATTCATTCCAACCTTACGCACTATAGATCGAGGCAAAGTTGTCATTACAAAAATCAATAACTTGTACTGCCAACCAGGAATAGAGACTGCTTTACCTTTTAAAGTTTCATTCCATGATTGAGCCACAATGACATCAGGATCTAGCCACATAAATTTTGGAAGACCCTTCATTGACATGCGACCACGTTGATGAAATTGCGTTCTTGTAAATCCAGGAGCTAAAGCACTCACCTTTACATCTGTTCCAGCCAGCTCGGTGTGCATGGCTTCAGATAAAACAGTCAAGTAAGACTTAGCGGCGCTATAGGTGCCACCTGCTATCCATGCAGCAACAGATGTCACATTTATTACTACACCTTTGTTGCGGGCTTTCATTAAAGGTAAAGAAACATGCATTAGGCGCATTGGAGTGCGAGTGAGGACATCAAACATCTGTTGCTCAGCATCTAGATCTGAGACAGTAAATGCTTTATTAATTCCAAATCCTGCGTTATTGATGAGGACTTCAATCTCATTGTTAGCAATGTATTTTTCTACTAAAGCACAGCCTGTATCAGTCGCAAGATCTGCTTGAATTACATGTGTTTTAACCCCATAGGTGCTCTCAAGAGATTGTGCTCGCTCATTTAGTTTTGGTAGGTCCCGAGCAACGAGAACAATGTTGTAACGGTGCGAGGCTAATAAACGAGTAAAGCTCTCACCGATTCCAACTGTTGCACCTGTGACTAACGCCCAACTACTCATCACATTCTCCCTATTCCTCAACCATCAACCAATAACCATCAAACAATTAAGCCTTCAGGCTTGATCGCTCTCATGCCATAAAACTTCTAGTTCTCAAGCCTTAAAGCTTTTGAATCGACATTAGGCGATGATGCCAGTTGTGTCTTCGTCTCGAACTTTCCACTCTGTACCGTAGGAAGGTAGTAAATCTAAGAATGGCTTAGCATCAAACCATTCTGGTCCCACTACGCCTTCTGGTTTCCAAATACCTTTATGAATAAGTTCCATCGCGATCACTGGATTGATTGCAGTCTGCCAAACAACAGCTTGATCGCCATATTCAGACATTGACCATTCATTATCTACAACGTTGTACATGTAGCAGGCGTAAGGTTTTCCTTCTTTATTAAGACCTTTAATTAAAGCTCCTGCACATGTTTTACCTTTCATTCGAGATCCCAAAGTTGCTGGATCAGGCAATGATGCTGCGAGTAGATCACGAGGAGAAACATTAATACCTTGAACATCAACATTTTCTTTACTGTCGAGCCCAAGCATATGAATTGTTTTCAGAGTTGAAATGAATTCGGCTCCAAGACCATACTTAAAGTTAACTTTCTTCGCATCAACTTTTTGCGGGATCAAAACAACTTCTTCGTGTTCAACGTTTACGCATTCAACTGGACCGATTCCTTCAGGAAAATCAAAGACTTCAATCTCACTAAATGGCTCAGTTGTGTACCAACCACGGCCGTCCTCCCACACTAATGGGGGATTTAGACACTCTTCAATTGTTGTCCAAATCGAAAATGAAGGAGCAAAGTCATAGCCCTCAACAGTTAAATTAGATCCATCAAAGATGGTTAATGAATCTATTCGGCTAAACAAATGATCTTCTGCATAACGAGCAAATACATCGCTCATTCCCGGCTCGATTCCCATACCAACGAGTGCATAAATCTGGCGCTCTCCCCAGTTCCAATCTCGGGCAAACTGTTCATCGCCTAGCTTTACGCCAGTCTCTGAATTTGGGTAATGCGGATGTGGCCGTGAAAGCGACATAGCCATATCGATGTAATTGGTGTTTTCTATTTCGCATGCCAGGAAAATTGGCATAACAAATCGCGGATCGACAGCATTGATCACAACATCAGGCTTAACTTTACGAATTAATGAGCGAAGGTCTTCAAGCTCTGCAGCATTTACTTCAGCTGCAGAAAATCGTGAATCCTTGACTCGTGTGACTGCTTCTTCTGCGCGTGACAGAGTTCGATCAGCAACAACCATCTGAGAAATAAATGATTTGCGTGATGCGATATTGACGATTGCTCTGCCAACTCCGCCCGCGCCTATAACTAGCGCCTTCATTGTTGGCCTCTCATGAGGAAATAACATCCTTTTCGTTAGAAAACCAATACTACCGTTTACACGTATTTATTG
>WLED01000025.1 GCA_009704445.1 Actinomycetota bacterium | reverse complement strand
TTTTTCGCTATTAAAAGCATGACGAATTAAGCCACTATTGGCATTGACTTATGGCACGCTGTTGAGTTCTCAAGGTACGGATGCGCACTGGTCTCCAGGATTCCTCCTAGTTTTCAGGGCAGACCACCAAACTTAGTGCACGCATGCAGACGCGGTCAAACCGGCCTAAATGAGCTTCTAATTTGGCGAATACTCAATTACTCGAGTATTTGTGCCTACTGTCCGGCCTAAATCGTCCGTTCCCAGCAAGGAGCGTAACTATACCTTCGGGGGTTAGGAGGGTCAAATTGAGAGGGTGAGGCGAGTCCTGCAAAACCCCCTTCTTGAGCAAGGGCTCGGGATCTTATGGCTAACTAGTAATCTTTTAATAAACACGAAATTATCCATGCCGGCTAGCGTTTTATGACCAAATCTAAAGAAGCCATCAATGATGAGTTGCTTCATGGCAACTTCGGCGACACTTAGATCAGTTCGATGGCGGCTAAGTCTCTTTTGCCTTTTCTCAAAACTGCATATTTCCCGCATAAAAAGTCGTTTTTTGAGGGGCGGAAATCTTCACCCGAGATTTTTTCATTATTGAGATATGCACCACCCTCCTTAACGATTCGTCTGGCAGCAGACTTTGAATCAACAACACCTGTGGCCGCAATGAGATCGACCCATGTTGGAATCTCTTGTCCAGATGAAACAGTTGTTCGTGGGAGTTCAGAAAGCGCAGAGGTTAATGTTGATATATCTAAAAGTGAAAGATCACCTTGCCCAAATAAGGCCTTAGATGCATCCTCCACTCGCGCAGCCACATCGGGAGTATGAACTAGGGACGTTAACTCCCTGGCTAATTCTCGGTGAGCCTCACGCAATCCAGGATTTTCATTGTGTTTGATTTCAAGGTTCGTAATCTCTTCATGAGATTTAAAAGAAAAAACCTTAAGAAAATTAATGACATCTTTGTCATCCGTATTTAACCAGTATTGGAAGAATGCATACGGTGATGTCATCTCAGGATCTAACCAAACGGAGCCGCCTGCCGTTTTTCCAAACTTGGTTCCATCTGCTTTAGTTAATAACGGAACTGTCAGTGCGTGAGCATTGCCTTGTTCGACTCGTCGAATCAAATCTAAACCGGCGACAATATTTCCCCACTGATCTGATCCACCTAATTGCAAGGTGCAGTTGTATCTTTTGTAGAGTTCAAGATAGTCAAAGCTTTGCAACACTTGATACGAGAACTCGGTGTAGCTAATGCCACCAGCCTCTAAGCGAGATGCGACTGAATCACGAGCAAGCATTTGATTAACACTGAAGTGTTTTCCAATATCGCGCAGAAATTCAATCGCACTCATTGGTTGAGTCCAATCAAGATTATTGACGACTCGGGCTGGATTCTTGGCTGCGTCAAAATCTAAGAATGCAGATACCTGTTTCCTAATTCTCTCAACCCATTCTGCAACTGTGTCAGAACTGTTAAGGGTTCTCTCCTCGTTCTTACCGCTTGGGTCCCCCACTAAACCAGTGGCTCCTCCAACTAGCGCTAAAGGATTGTGACCTGCTAATTGAAAGCGGCGCAGAACGAGCAAAACTACGAGGTTGCCGACGTGCAACGAAGGTGCAGTTGGATCAAATCCCACATACAAAGTCAGAGGGGATTTGAGAGATTCGGCTAGCGCCGCTTCATCGGTGGACTGAGCCACCAACCCTCGCCAACGCAGATCATCGATTAAATTCACTGGTTCATCATCTCCGAGAACTTAGCCACCTTGCGGGAGATTTCCTTACGGGTCAGATCATTTCTTGCCTGCGCCGCCTGGATTTGAGACTTAACTAAAGATGGTGCAGTTCCTCCGGAGGTAGTCCGAGATTTCAACGCGCCATCGACGGACAAAACCACCATCACACCTTCATCTAACTGTGGGTGGATTGAGTGCAATTCTGAAGCAGTTAATTGATGCAGTTCGCGAGAGGTTTTTTCGCACAGTGCAACGCACTTACCAGCTGACTCATGTGCGATAGCAAAAGGGATGTTCTTTCTTACGAGATAGTCTGCGATCTCTGTGGCCAATGAAAATCCTTTGGGCGCAGCCTCTGCCATTTTCTGACGATCAAAATTTGTCGTGGAGATCATTCCAGTTACTGCAGGTAGAGTTAAAAACAGAGTATCGAAACTGTCGAAGAGTGGTTCTTTATCCTCTTGCAAGTCACGATTGTATGCAAATGGAAGAGCCTTCAAAACTGTTAAGACTGCAACAAGATTTCCAATAAATCGACCTGCCTTTCCGCGTGCCAACTCGGCCACATCAGGATTTTTCTTCTGCGGCATTATTGATGAGCCGGTTGAGTAAGCATCGGATACCTTGGCCCACGAGAACTCGGTCGAGGCCCAGAGAGTCCACTCTTCACCTATTCGTGAGAGATGATTTCCGATCATTGAAAAAATAAACAAAGCTTCACAAACATAATCTCGATCACTGACTGCATCTATGCTGTTTTCAAATGATCTTTCAAAACCTAGATTCTTAGCCGTGAACTGTGGATCAAGAGGTAGAGAAGACCCAGCAAGTGCTCCGGCACCCAAGGAACTCACTGATGTACGCACGAGCCAATCTTCAATCCGGTCCAAGTCGCGGGCGAATGCATGTGCATGCTTAGCCAATTCATGGCCAAATGAGAGAGGTTGGGCATGTTGGATATGTGTAAACCCTGGAGCTGGATCATCTGCGTATTCCGTAGCTTTAGCTAAAATTGCATCTTGAAGTTTTACCACTAAATCTGCAACTTGCAGCATATGATCTATGGAAAATAACCGCAGATCGGTTGTCACCTGATCATTTCTAGAGCGACCTGCCCGTAAAGCCCCTCCGGCTGCACCAATTTTTTCAGTTAACCCACGTTCCAATGCGCTATGAACATCTTCATCACTATCTATGGGTGCAAACTTAGAAGTAGCTACTTCTTCGGCTAATTCATTGAGAGCCCTTGAAATTTTAGATGCATCTTCTGAATTGATTAACTTATTTCTCTCAAGAACTGCAAGATGTGCCTTAGAAGATCGAATGTCGTAAGGTGCAAGTCGCCAGTCAAAGTGCACGCTTCTAGAAAGCTCAAAAACGCTATCTTGTGGTGCTTCTGAAAATCGGCCGCCCCAGAGAACCATTACTTCCTCTTTCCATCAGATTGCGCGTATGCAAGTATTTCTTTGGCTAAGTGTGCCCCACCTGTGGCTTTCTTTGAGACTAAAATTATCGTGTCGTCACCCGCGATAGTTCCGATTACGCCCGTTAAATTTGCATGATCCAAAGAACTAGCAAGAAACTGCGCTGCACCTGGTGGCGTGTGGATTACCGCCAAATTCGCACTTGAATCAACGGATAAAATCAACTTTGACGGAACAGGGACGCTACGGGCAATCGCACTGTCACTGCTGTCTCTGATTTGATACGTACTTTCACCTTTTTTGTTGCGTGAGCGGATTGCACCTATCTCCTCTAAGTCGCGACTTGCGGTAGCTTGAGTTACTTCATACCCACTTTTTTTCAAAAGCACGACCAAGTCATTCTGAGAGTGAACTTTCCCGCTTTCTATTAACGAAACTGCCTTTGCTCTTCTTGCCGATACGGAACGTGTATTAATTGTCATGAACTAGCACCTCTCGAAAAATCGTGATGAACTTCTTAATCTGTGCGTCACTAACAATCAATGCTGGTGCGATGCGAATAACCGTATCGTTAGCAGGGTTCACTAGAACCCCACGTTCAAGCAACTTCGTGGAGATCTCGCGCGCATTTCCACTTTCCAATTCGATGCCAATGAGTAGCCCGGCACCTCGCACTTGTTGTACCCCTGGAATCAGAGCCAGTTCCTGAATCAATAATCTTCCTTGGCCTTGGACTTTCTTGAGTAATTTTTTACTCTCAATAGTCTTTATCACGGCTAACGCTGCTGCTGTAGTAATTGGGTTTCCACCAAAAGTAGATCCATGCTCACCTGGCTCGAACAAGTCTGCAGACCTGCCTAATGCAATCATGGCCCCGAGCGGCAATCCTCCACCAAGACCTTTAGCAACAGTGATTACATCAGGAGTAATTCCAGAGTATTCATAACCGAACCAATCACCAGTTCTACCCATCCCAGTTTGCACTGCATCTATAACTAAAAGCGCACCAGATTTGTCACATAACGCTCGAAGTTGCTGCAGATAATCATCGGGTGGAACGATTACTCCAGCCTCCCCCATTATTGGTTCAACAATCACCATTGCAGTTTTCTTAGAGATACAGCGTCTCATAGCTTCAATATCGCCGAAAGGAACGTGTTTAATGTTTTTCAAAAGAGGCAAGAATGGCTCACGTTTTGATGGCTGACCAGTCAGAGACAACGCGCCCATGGTTCGCCCGTGAAAAGATCCCTGCGTTGCAACTATGTGGCTTCTTCCCGTTTTTCGTGAAAGCTTTATAGCCGCTTCATTTGCTTCTGCACCTGACTGGCAGAAGAACACTTTGGCACCTTTTGTTCCTGTAAAAGATGCCAATTTCTCAGCCAAAGCAACCGCATTGGGATGTGAGTAGAAATTGCTCACGTGATTGAGTGTCCTGACTTGCTTGGACACTGCGCTCACAACACTTGGATGGGCGTGACCCAAAATGTTGGTGGCGATGCCTGCAAGAAAATCTAAGTAGGTATTACCCTCAATATCTTTGACAACTAATCCTTTTCCTTTCACAAGGGTTATAGATGGGGTTCCATAGTTGTTTTGGATTGAATTCGTCCAACGCTTTGAAAACTGCTTGTTTTTCATGCTGACACCAGCGTTCCGCCTCGACCAGCTAGCGCACTCGCAAATGCTTCGGGTTTAGTCCCATCGATAATTCGCACTGCCTTTACTCCAAAAGCCAATGCATCTAACGTAGCTTGAACTTTTGGAGACATTCCGTCATTGAATGAATCTTTAATTGATTCAAGTTCTTCTGCACATATTGTGTGAATCAATGATGATTCGTCAGGCCAATTTCTATAAATACCAGCTACATCGGTCATGATAATCAGCGCGGTTGCATTGAGGCCAGAAGCAATGGCAGCCGCAGCAGAATCGGCGTTTACATTTAATCCGTAGGAACAGTCCATCGATGATGAAATCGGAGCGACAACAGGTGTCACATCTTTACTGAGCAATTCTAGAATCTGAGCGGTGTCAACCCGAGTAACTTTCCCAACCAAGCCAACATCACGCACTTCTCCACCCACGGATAACTCCATTTTTTCAGAATAGATAGTTGGCAGTGCACGAGCTGAAAAAGAGTGAGCTTTAATCCCTGCACTTTGAAGTGACACAGCAAGCTCGGGACCAACTTGATTAACTAAAATGTTTTCAACGATTTCAAATACTTGCTGAGTTGTAACCCGTAATCCCGAAACCCATTGACTTTCAATACCTGCTTTTGACAGCGCCTCATTTATCTGTGGGCCACCACCATGGACAATAACTATTTCTTCACCTTTGTTTATTGCATCGGCGATCGCGCGTGCGAAATCGCCATTCTCATCACGCATTGCATTCCCGCCATACTTAACAACCATCATGTTGAATACGCCGAATTCTCGTGAACATACGCGTGCGTTAAATCATTGGTTAGAACCGTGGCACGCGCTGACCCAAACTTCATGTCAATATCGATCGTTACTAAACGTTCCGAAAAATCTACTAATGATTTATCCTGATCAGGAGCACTATCCGTACAGACTTGAACCCCATTAAGCCGCACATCAATTGTCAAGGGATTCATTTCAGCTGAAGCAGTACCTACAGCTGCCAATACTCTTCCCCAATTAGGGTCACCACCGAAAATAGCGGCCTTTAGAAGATTGTTTCGAGCACATGAACGAGCAATCTCTACTGCCTCTGTTTCAGTATTTGCATTGATGACGTTGATTTCTACCGTTTTGGAAGAGCCTTCTGCATCTGTGATTAATTGAGCAACCAGATCTGCGCAAATTTTTGATAAATACTCTGTCAATTGCCCATCCGAAAGAGATTTGCCACTAGCTGCAGATGACATAAACACAACAGTGTCATTTGTAGACGTACAACCATCGGAGTCCATTCGATTGAAGCTGCGATCAATAACTTCTGCAAAAATCATCTTTGCATTATCTGAGACAACAGCATCGGTCATTACAACACACAGCATGGTTGCTAAAGCCGGGGCTAACATCCCCGCACCTTTTGCTATCCCTGAGAAAACGACGCCCTCGCTTTCGATGTTGGCTATCTTGGGAACTGAATCAGTAGTCATGATCGCTTGGGCGCTGCTATCTAAACCGTCATCACTCATAGAGGCTGAAATCTGAGTGATACCGTCGATTATTTTCTTCATCGGTAGAAACTCGCCGATAATTCCTGTGGAACAGACGAGAACATCACTGGAGGAGATATCTAGACAATTAGCTACATGCTCAGCAGTTTGATGCGTGTCTGCAAAACCTTGTGAGCCTGTGCATGCGTTCGCTCCGCCTGAGTTCAAAACAATTGCATGAGCCGTTCCTTCAGAAGCTACCTGCTTCGACCAAATCACAGGTGCGGCAACAACCTTATTTGAAGTAAACACCGCTGAACAAAAAAATTGAGGACCCAGATTCTGAATAATCGTCAGATCTAATGCACCGTTACTTTTTAGTCCGGCCGAAGTAGACCCAGATATAAAGCCTTTAGGGAGTTTCACGCGCCTATCCCATCGTGCATTAGTCCTGTTGTTTCATCGATACCAGCAATTATGTTGGCATTTTGAATAGCCTGTCCTGCAGCGCCTTTTCCGAGATTATCAATTGCAACTGATACGACTAAACGATTTGTATTCTCATCAATTGCTATCTGCATGAGCACAATGTTGGTCCCTATGACCGAACTCGTTTTTGGCATCTCGCCTATAGGTAGCACGTGAACAAATGGGTGCTCAGAATAGTAGGCCTTAAACTTCTCATGGAGTTTTTCTAGCGAGACATCTGACGTCAATTTCGCTGTAATTGTAGAGAGTATTCCGCGAGGCATTGGCGCAAGAATCGGTGTAAAGGAAATTTTGGCTTTATCTTTGCTCAGAGTCGTTATCGCTTGTTCAATTTCTGGTGTGTGTTGATGAATTCCGCCGAACTTGTACGAAGTCAACGAACCCATTACCTCGCTTGCAATGAGATTTATCTTTGCGTTTCTTCCCGCTCCAGTTGTTCCAGATGCGGCAACAACAACTATGTCAGTGGCATCAACAAATCCGATTGCTGGTGCAATACCAAGTGAAATTGATGTCGCATAGCAACCAGGATTAGCCACTCTGGTTTCTTGAGCTATTGCATTTTTATGACCTGGTGATAATTCAGGCAAACCATAAATCCAGGCCCCTGCATGGTTACCACCGTAATACTTCTCCCAGGCAGACTTATCGCTCAATCGAAAATCGGCACCAAGGTCAACCACTTTTACTGACGATGGAATCTTTGCAACAATTGCTGCAGATTCACCGTGTGGAAGTGCGAGGAAAACCAGATCCAAATCAATAAAGTTGACTTCTTCGTTACTTTGAAAACGGCGCTGCCCGTAGCTTTGTAACTGAGGATGCACAGAAAGAATCTGATCTCCTGCATGAGAATGGGCCGTAATAACGGTAACTTCAAAAACTGGGTGCTTTGACAATAATCGCAGAAGCTCTCCCCCTGCATACCCGCTAGCACCGATGACACCTATTTTCATGGGCTCAATACTAAGGGATAATCTATAATTATGCAAGGTAATGCATAATTATGCGGTACGGGCTACAGCTCCACAGGTTTTTGTGGCCGTCAATGTTGCACTTTCCCTCATGGCGCTGACTTCATCACCAGTGAGTGTTCGATTCTGATCTCGGAAAACCAATGTAAAGGCTAAAGAAATCTTGCCATCCCCAATTTTGTCATAGCGATCAAAAAGAGTTATCGATTCCAATAAAGGTCCAGCACCCTTGCGTAAAGCATCTTCAACCTCTTTTGCTGTCACTTTCTCATCGACAATCAGTGCAACATCTTGGACAGCAGCCGGCATAGTTCCAACCGTGCTTGGTCGAACTAGTTGTGATTGCGGCAAAGCACTGAGTGCGACCGCAAAGGCAGAACTGCGTTCAGGTAATCCATAGGCGGCAATTATACGGGGATGAAGTTCGCCAGCATGAGCCACGGCCTTTCCGTCTACAAGAATTTCTGCGCATCTTCCAGGGTGCCAAGGTGCGAAATCTGAGCGCTCCACAGTCCATTCAAGGTTACAAAGATCGAGGATTTCTTGCGCGTATGAAATCGCATCTTGCCAATTAAAGCTTCGAGGTTTTCCTTGCCAATCTTCATTCTCGGTTTTACCAACCAAGAGACCCGCAACATGCAAACCCTGTGGCGGAATCGAGTCAAATATCTTTTTTATATCGTCTTTACTTGGACGTTTTCCTACTTCTGGTGAAAAGGCCGGTTTCAAAACTTGTGAACTTCTAAAAATTGAACCCATTTCAAAAATAGCAAAATCCTTTGCACCTCTGCTTATGTTTCTTGCCGCTACCTCTATCAGTCCCGGCACTAAATGAACGCGCATAAGCGGCAATTCATCTGACATTGGGTTAGCTAACTTATATGTTGATGCTCGTTCTCCAACGAATCCCATCGAATCTATTGTTGATTGATTCGTAAATGGAAAAGTTTGAACTTCTGCAAATCCCCGATTGGCCAGAAACAGTGAAATGTTCTTGCGTCTTTTTTGTGAAGGCGTAAGCGAGGCATGAAGAGGACGCGGTGGAAGTATTGATGGGATTTTGTCATAGCCGATCATTCGCGCAACTTCTTCTGTTAAGTCCGCGGGGGTGTGCAGATCCAATCTCCAAGAAGGAGGTTGCACTGAGAAACTTTTCTCGTCTATTTCACATCCGACTGTTCTGAGCTGTTGTGATACCTCTTTTGAACTAACGGGAAAACCCAGAGTTTTTGAAACATACTCAGGGTTCATCTCGATTTTGGCCGGTAACGTTGGCTGACCGGCAACATTAGTGGCAACGTGAACTGCCGAACTGTGTTCGGTCAAAAGTTGAACAAATCTCGCAGATGCGAATTGAGGGAGAAATGGATCCACGCCACGTTCTAACCGTCGTGATGCTTCTGACGAAAGTTTATGTCTGCGAGAATTCTTTGCAATGCAAATTTGGTTAAAGACTGCAGCTTCAAGTGCAATCTCAGTTGTAGATGCGGAAATCTCGGAGTACTGACCACCCATAGTTCCTGCTATAGAAAGAGGCTGTTGTTCATCGCAAACCATCAAGTCATCTGGATCCAGGGTTCGCTCTTGACCATCCAGGGTAATGAACTTAGAAACTTTTCCAGCCCTCTTAATGGTTAATCCGCCCTTTAACTTGGATTTATCAAATGCATGAAGTGGCTGACCTAACTCAAGCATGACGTAATTAGTAATGTCGACGACGAGAGAGATCGAACGCATACCCATTTTTTCTATACGTCTGCGCATCCATAACGGTGTTGTCGCAGTTGGGTCAAAATTACTGAGAGTCCTTAAATAGAAAACAGATGATGTCGATTTATCCTCGATTGCAGCGGTAACTCCTTTGCCAGTCTCAGGGAAGCTCAGCTCACGCAATCGGTCTACAGGATCTTTGTAGGGAAGATTTAAAGAAGCAGCTACTTCTCGAGAAATACCGCGAATGCTTAATGCATAACCACGGTCAGGATTGATTGCAATATCAAAAATCACATCATTAATCTCGAGACCTTTAACTGCATCCATTCCTACAGGTGCTTGATCCTGATTAAAAACAAGAATTCCAGCATGATCGTCACTTAGACCCAGTTCTCGACCAGAACAGATCATTCCATTTGACGTCTTTCCATAGGTTTCACGGGCAGAAATTGCGAATCCGCCAGGTAAGACGGCTCCTGGAAGGGCAGCTACCACAATATCTCCGACTGAAAAATTTGTAGCACCGCAAATAACATAACGGTCTGAACCTTCACCACAATCTAGGCCGACGTAGCGAATAGGTTTTTTGTGCTCTGTTAACTCCTCTATGGAAAGTACCTTTGCGAATTTAAGAGGTCCCGTTAAGTCTGAGCCTTGTTTGATTATCTCTTCTACTTCGAAGCCAACGCGAATGAGTGCATCGGATACCTCTTCTGGTGTTACCTTTGCAGGAATTTCCACGAATTCTTTAATCCAGGATAAAGGAGCGCGCATTAGAGCCCTACTCCAAACTGTCGAGTAAATCTAATGTCACCCTCAACGATGTCATGCATATCGGTAATTGAATGTCTGACCATGAGAGTTCTCTCGAGTCCCATTCCAAATGCAAAGCCACTGTAAATTTCGCTATTAATTCCACATGTAGCTAGAACTTTTGGATTCACCATTCCGCAACCGCCCCATTCGATCCAGCGGTTGTTAAAAAACACATCAACTTCTGCACTTGGCTCTGTAAAGGGGAAAAATGAGGGCCTCAAACGTGTGGTGACATTAGGACCAAACATGTGTCGTGCAAAGTTATCTAGAACGCCCTTGAGATGGGCCATGGTTATGCCTTTATCAATTACTAAGCCCTCTACCTGATGAAATACGGGGCTATGCGTTGCATCAAGTTCATCGGCTCGAAAAGTGCGTCCGGGGCAAACAACATAGATCGGTGGTTCTTGAGTAAGCATTGTTCTGACTTGAACGGGTGATGTGTGCGTTCTAAGAACCATGCCTGACTCAACAGGTTCTATAAAAAATGTATCTTGCATTGTTCGCGCCGGGTGGTCCGCTGGAATGTTCAAAGCATCGAAATTCAACCAACCGGACTCAAGTTCAGGGCCTTCTTCAACAGCAAAACCTTGTTCAATAAAGAAATCAGAAATTTCGTTTTTAATGATCGTAATTGGATGAAGTCCGCCACGGTGTCTACGGTTTAACGGAAGAGTGACATCTACAACCTCTTCAAGAAGAATTTTCTGATCTCGTTGCGCCTCTAACTTTTTTGTGGCTCCCATAATGAACTCAGAAATTGAAGCTTTGGCTTCACCGATTAACTTTCCAAAAACAACTTTGTCCTCAGCCGACATGGAGCCAAGTGCTCGAGATGCAAGGGAGATCGGTGCCTTATCCCCAACATGAGCCGTTCGTACAGACTTGAGGGAATCGAGATCCTTCGCTGACGCACACGCCTCTTTTGCTTCATTTACCCATGCTGATATCTCTTCGGCGCGCATGAACCAATTCTATCCGTTGAGACTTTACTAGGTCGGGATATTCGATGGTTTTGGGCCTCGACGATTTCCATCGAAGAGCGCTTCGCAGTGGTCCTAAAGTTGATTTATTTGGCTTGCAACAAAGAAAAGTGATACATCACTATCGTTGCGGCAGCCGATAGATTAAGACTTTCTGCATCTCCCAGCATGGGTATGTTTACTATCTCAACCCCATTCATTGATTCTATGGATGAAAGCCCACGGGCTTCATTTCCAAATATTGCGACTACATCGCCAGTAGGTTCGAAATCACTTAAAGGTTTTTTACCTTCTGCGCCAAGTGATATCGCCTGAACCCCTTGTTTCACAACGTCTGAAAGCTCTATCGATTCAAAAACCGGTAAGTGCCACAAGGAACCTGCGGTGCTCCTCACAACTTTTGGGGAAAACATGTCCACGCTGCCCGGAGAGGTGATTACACCATCCATTCCAAATGCGTCCGCTGAACGAAGAATTGTTCCGGCATTGCCTGGATCTTGAATTTCTGAGAGATAAATGTAGTGACGATTCCCATCGAGTTTCATCGAGGAAAATTCATTCTTTGGAATTGAGCAAACGGCAAGAACCCCTTGAGGAGTGATCGTCTCAGACATTTCCTTCATGACTTCATCGCTCACATCAACAATATTTATTGCACTGTCCAAGTGAATATCTTGAACTTGTTCCAACTTGGCGCGGCCATTTCGAGTCAGAAACAATGTCTCTACTGCAGGGCCCCTAAATCCATTTTTGCTGGGCGCACTTGATAATGCCTCTTTTGCACATTGCAGGCCTTCAGCGATAAAGAGCCCAGAGTTTTTACGCTCTTTAACACCTCGTGAACTAATAAGAGCCTTAACTCGCGCGATATGCGGCGAGTTAAGGCTCTCTATCATTAGAAGATTTTTATGCAGATGCAAGGCTCTTGCGAGCTACATCTACAAGTGTTTTGAAAGTAGCAGGATCATTAGTTGCAAGCTCGGAAAGAACGCGACGATCTACCTCTACACCTGAAGCTTTGAGACCTTGGATGAAGCGGTTATATGTAAGACCGTGTTCACGGCAACCTGCATTAATTCGTTGAATCCATAAGCGACGGAAATCGCCTTTCTTGTCTTTACGGTCATTGAAGGCATAAACCATTGAGTGCGTAACTTGCTCCTTCGCCTTTGTGAAAAGACGAGAGCGTTGACCGCGATAACCGCTGGCGCGCTCTAAAGTTGTACGACGCTTCTTGGCTGCGTGAACTCCACGTTTTACTCTCATTTAACTGACCCCTGACGTCAAACCAAGCATGCGCTTGGCAGTTACTGCGACGGTTGGTTTAGCGGCTGACTCTGTCGAAAGACGACGAGTCACTCGTGAAGACTTGCGCTCAAGTAAGTGGCGCTTTCC
>WLED01000024.1 GCA_009704445.1 Actinomycetota bacterium | reverse complement strand
ATTCTCAGGGCTTGAAAGAAGGAGAAAAAGATATGCGCAGTTCAAACCCTGTTTTAGGACGGGCGTTTAATCAGCGTGGATACGCTGCATTTGATCCGAGCACAATTAACTCAGACCCAGCAGCGCTAGAGAATTTGTATAACTCACCAGCTGCATCATCACTACGTACTGGTCGTATGACTATTGATGATGTTGTAACTCGCACAGCAATCCTGTTTGCAGTTCTTGTAACAGTTGGTGCTGGTGCATGGACACTTAACCTCGGTGGTGGAGCATTAATGCTCGGTTTCATCGGTGGACTTGTTCTTGCAATGGTAAATATTTTTAGTAAGACTGTTAAGCCAGCTCTTGTTATTGCATATGCCGCATTTCAAGGTTTAGCACTTGGAACACTCAGCAACATGTACAACACGGTCTATGACGGAATCGTAAGCCAAGCAATTTTGGTAACGATTTCAGCATTTGCTGCGATGTTGTTTGCATACAAGAGTGGACGCATTCGTGTAACCCCTAAATTCACTAAGGTCTTAATGACTGCGCTTTTGGGTTACTTTGTTTTGGCTATGGTTTCACTGGTCGGATCATTCTTTGGTGCAAGCCTTTACAACATCGGTGGACTTGGTCTCATCCTTGCCGCTGGTGGAATGGTGCTTGCAGCATTCTTTTTGATTCTAGATTTTGATCAGATTCAAAACAGTATCAATGCTGGAGTTCCACAGACAGAATCATGGCGAGCAGCTTTTGGACTTATGGTGACAATCGTTTGGTTGTACATGGAAGTTCTACGCTTGCTTTCTATCTTGCGTGGCAACGACTAATTAAAGATCTTCATCGAGGGGTCTCAGGTTATTTACCTGGGGCCCTTCGGTATTTCTAGTCTCTGGAATTTGATAGGCCAGATATAGAACAACCAAGAAAATTGCTGCTGATGCGCCAAATGCCACACGATACGAATAAAGATCTGAAAGCCATCCAACTACAACTGGACCAACAATCATCCCGGCGTCCCCAGCCATTTGGAAAACAGCGATAACTTTGCCACCTTTTCCTTTAATGATGTCTCCAACAATACTTGCTGGAACTGTTGCTAAGAATGCTCCGCCAAAGCCAATAACTGCCATCGATAGAAGATAGATCCACGTATTTGTTGCAAATGTCAAAAGTAAAACGCCAAGCATGACTGCGTTAGCGCCAATTATTGACGCGGCTTTTCGCCCTTTAGAATCTGAGAAACGACCTGCACGCAAGAGAAAAACACCTTGCAAAACTGCCGATAAAGCAAGACCATAACCAACTACAGCAGTTGTGGAATTAAGTTCTTCGATAACAAAGATCGGAAGAATTGATGAGCGTAATCCGAAGAATACCCACGTAGAGATAAAGGCAAGAATGAGTGCAATTCGATAGGGCTTCATTCTAAAAGCTTGAGCAATGCTTGTTGATTCATTTTCTTTAGATTTATTAACATGATGAACTGCAGAGTCACTCTTTAAAAATGCAAGAGCAACGATTCCAGAAACAAAAAGCAAAATGGAATAAACAAAAAAGGGTGCACGCAGAGAAATTATTGACAGCAGTCCTCCAACAGCAGGACCTGCGATTCCTCCCAGTAAAAATGCACCTTGATAAACTGACTGAGCTTGACCTCGATGTTGGTCATCGACCGAGCGCATAATGACTGATCCAGCGGCCACAGAGAACATGGAAGAACCTAAGCCTCCAGCTGCCCTAAAGATTAATAGCTGCTGATAATTTTGAGCTAGACCGGCTAAGAGAGTGAAAACGGCTACCATAAAAACTCCTGCTGCAAAGACCTTTCGTTCGCCAAATCGATCGGTCAATGCTCCAGAAACTAATCCCGATGTAAAACGTGTGATTGCAAAAGCCGAGACAATTAATCCAATTGCTGCGTTGGTAACTCCAAAAGTTTTTGCAAAAACAGGAATTGCAGGCATGACGATTCCGTAGCCTATGGCTACAAAAAAGGAAGCAAGAATCAGAATTGAAACTTCGCGAGGTAAATCTTTAAATTGTGACCTTATCAACCGAGTGAATCTCCTACAGCATCCTGCTTGGCTTCTGCATACTCTTTATTTGTGCGCAATGGCATTTCTCGAAGCTGTAGCGCAAGCAAGAACCCAAGAGCCGTAATTGGTGCCGCTGCATAAAAAACAATATGGAATGAACTAACAAATGCTTCAAGTGCCGTCGTTTTGATCTCTGGAGGCAGCGTTTCAAGCACTGCTGTATTTTCGCTGATCCCATCTAATCTGCTCATATCAAAATCTTTAAGTGCTGCTGAATTATTAGTAGCAAGTTGTGTGAAATTACTCTCTAAGTAGTGCCCAACTCGATTCGTCAAAATACTTCCAAAAATCGCGGTTCCAAAGACAGAACCCAGTGAGCGGAAGAATGTATTAGAACTTGTCGCAACACCCATGTCTTTAAAATCAATAGAGTTTTGCAAGGCAATCACAATTGTTTGCATAGAAAGACCAAGTCCTGCACCCACCATGACTGCATAGATTGAAATCTGCCAGAATGGAGTATCAATCTGCAATCGAGTCATCAGTAAAATTCCGATTGTCATAAGGAGAGTACCTGCGACTGGAAAGCGCTTGTAGTGACCGTGCTTAGAGATTAATTTTCCAGAAAGAATAGACATTGAGAGAATTCCAAGCATTAATGGAATCAGCTTTAATCCAGCAGTAGTTGCACTATCACCTTTAACAACCTGTAAATATAGTGGCAACATGACAATTGCACCAAACATTCCAGCACCGATTAATGCTCCAAGAATTGATGTAAGTGAAAATGTGTGATTCTTAAATAAGTACAAAGGGAGGATTGGCTCTTTAGCGCGTTTTTCCCATAACAAAAACAGAACGGTCAGAATCAATCCCGCTATTAAACATCCGGTCGTTCTTGGATCTACCCAACCATTTTGTGGACCAAATACGGCAGTTGAAAGTAGAACCAAAGTCACCGCACTTACCATGAGCAATGCACCGAGATAGTCAATCGAATGCTCACGTTTAACCTTTGGAATGTGTAAAACAGCTGACGTGACTATCAATGAGGCGATTCCAATTGGAAGATTTATATAAAAGATCCAACGCCAGCCAGTAATTCCGAATAGCTCTCCGCGATCGGAAAAGAATCCACCAAGTAATGGGCCCGCAACTGATGAGAGTCCCCAGACTGCTCCAAAATAACCTTGATAACGTCCGCGCTCTCTTGGAGCAACAATGTCACCAATAATGACAAATGTAAGGGCCATTAATCCACCCGCGCCTAAACCTTGAACCGCACGGAAAGCAATCAGTTGCTCCATGTTTTGAGAGGCACCAGATAAAAATGAGCCAATAAGAAAAGTAACGATTGCAAACTGAAAAACGATTCGACGACCGTAGATGTCGGAGATTTTTCCGTACAAGGGCGTAGATGCAGTTGAAGTCAAAAGGTATGCGGTAACTACCCAGGTGTAATGATTTAATCCATTAAATTCTTCAACGATGCTCTTTAGAGCAGTTGAAACAATGGTTTGATCAAGAGCAGCTAAGAGCATCCCTGACATCAAGCCACCTAGGATCACCATAATCTCTTTGTGTGTGAAGTTTTTTGGTGTGGTCGGAGTCAAGTTATTTTCGCTCATTTTGGTAAGGTTACTCCGTGAAGACAGTAGAAGCCAAACACCTCGTAAAAACCTATCGAAATGGTGAAGTAAAGGCACTCAATGATCTTTCATTAGATGTTGAAGAGGGAACGGTTTTAGGAGTTTTAGGGCCAAACGGTGCTGGAAAAACAACGACTGTTCGAATACTTGCAACATTATTAAAGCCAGACTCTGGTTCAGCAACGGTTGCAGGAATTGATGTAATCAAGCATCCAGAAAAAGTTCGTGAAGTGATTGGACTTTCAGGTCAGTATGCAGCCGTTGACGAGACATTAACTGGCTGGGATAACTTAGTAATGTTTGGGCGTTTGTATCATTTAGGCCGAAAAAAATCTGTTGATCGCGCCAATGAATTATTAGAACGCTTTGACTTAACTGAAGCTGCACGAAGACCAATTACAACATATTCAGGTGGAATGCGCCGTCGACTAGACCTAGCTGCTTCTCTCATTGTTAGGCCAAAAGTTCTGTTTTTAGATGAACCAACAACAGGTTTAGATCCTCGCGGTCGCCAAGATATGTGGAGTGTTATTCAGGAGTTAGTTACTGGAGGAGTTACCGTACTTTTGACAACTCAATATTTAGAAGAGGCAGATCAACTTGCAGATGACATTGCTGTCATTGATCGCGGAACCGTAATTGCAAGAGGAACATCTGATGCATTGAAAACTCAAGTTGGTGGCGAAAAGTTAGAGATCACTGTAGAAAATTCTGACATTGCCAAAACTCAGGAAATCGTCACACGCGTTAGCGGACATAGTGCTTATGTGAACACGAGAACTGTCAGTGCACCTGTTGTAAATGGCTCCATGGATCTAATGGAGGCCTTACGCGCACTAGATGATGCCAAGATTCATCCATTAGATATTGGTTTGAGGCGTCCATCGCTAGACGATGTGTTTTTATCATTGACAGGGCACGTTGCAGAAGAAGTAATTGAAGAGGAAGCAAAACCAAAGAAAGGGCGAAAGAAATGAATCACGCACTCAGTGACGCTCTAATAATTACCAAACGCCAGCTATTACAGCTTTCGCGAGTGCCTGAAGTGCTTATTTTTTCAACGATTCAGCCAGTGATGTTTGTTCTTTTGTTTAGGTATGTTTTTGGTGGCTCAATCGATACAGGTCAGCCAGGGGGCTACGTGCAGCTATTGATGCCTGGAATATTTGTTCAGACAGTTGCATTTACCCTTGTTGCAACTGCATCTGGTTTGGCAGAGGACATGAAAAAAGGACTCATTGATCGCTTTAGGTCTTTGCCAATTTCTCGTGGTGCGGTCGTAATTGGTCGAACTTTTGGAGATGCACTTCTAAATATTTTGGTTCTGGCGATTATGGCCACCACTGGTTACGTAGTTGGTTGGCGTCCAACGTCAGGGATACTTCAAATTACCCTTGCATTCTTCTTTCTTTTTATGTTTGGTTACGCACTTTCTTGGATCGGCATATTTGTTGGATTATCCGTAAAGGATGCAAGAACTGTGCAGAATGTTGGATTTATTGTGACTTTTCCACTTACTTTCCTATCTAATGCATTTGCACCAACAACAGGAATGCCACGAGCACTTCAGTACTTTGCAGAGTGGAATCCAGTTTCATCTATGGTTGCAGCTTGTCGTCAGTTATTTGGATTAGAAAATCAATTTGGCGCCACGGCTAACTCTTGGCCAAGCCAAAACCCACTAGCTACTTCTTTGATTTATATGGCTTTGTTAATGCTGATCTTTATACCTCTGAGCATTCGAAAGTATAAGAATACTTCTGCTTAATTTTGATATTCAGTGACCACGGCACCTTATTAAAAGCTACTTAAATTACTTTTTTTATAACAACTATGCATAAAATTCAGCAGCAACAATTTCAACTGAAATCTCACGACCATTTGGCGCTGTATAACTGACCTTCATTCCTATTTCTGCGCCAAGTACTGCAGCACCTAACGGTGAATTTTCGCTGTAAACATCTAGATCACCTGATGAAATCTCGCGAGATCCAAGCAAGAACTTCATTTCGTCTCCGGCGATGATGGCAGTTACAACCATTCCAGATCCAACTTTTCCATCCGCACTTGCAGGCGGTGTGCCGATATGAGCAGTCTCTAACATTTGCTTTAACTGACGAATGCGAGCTTCCATTTTGCCTTGTTCATCACGTGCTGCGTGATAACCACCATTTTCTTTAAGATCACCTTCTGCGCGGGCAGCTTCTATCTTTGCAGTGATCTCTTTGCGCCCTGAACCTTCGAGAAAGGTGAGTTCACTTTGCAAGCGATCAGCTGCTTCTTGAGTAAGCCATGTCTGCGTCATAATGTCTAACGGTACTGGTTACTTACTTGGGGCGACAACCCAATACATCTGCATTAACGGCCTCTATGCGTGTGGCAACTGATGTTCTTTGTTCAATTTTTCCTTGCCCGGCTGGAATCTCTTCATCTAATTGACCAACAATGTTCTTGTAGTAATCCCTGGCAATGAGGGTACAAACAACTGGACCTTCAACGCCGTCTCTATCTACCGAATAGCGAATAGAAGTTTCGCGATCGCTGTTTACTGTAAATGAAATCAATTGAACGCGTATGGGTGGATTTGAATGGTGTAGTCCGGCCCATGTGAGCCATCCAATACCGGCAATTGCGATTAAAACTGCAAAACCAACCCAGTTCTGACCTTTTTTTATGCCGTATCGGTCATTGTAGTCAAACGGGCTTTGCGATTGCATGACATGATTATCTCATGGAAGAAGATGTATTTATGGGCTCAGCAGGTTCTCTGACAGTTGGCCTGCTGGTAATTGCCGTTGCATTCCTGTTGCGCAATTTTTATAAGCGCTTCATGGGTGTTAATCGAAGCGATGACTCAAAAGAGTAGTTTTCTTACCAAACTTGGCCAAGCTGTTGCAGTATTACTTGTAACCGCTCTTTTTGTCTCATTAGGTTTTTGGCAACTGCAGCGAGCTGCAGATCTAAAAGAGTCCTTACAAGTTGCTACGACCATCGACACAAATGTGGTTCCACTTGAATCCATTACAAGTCCTCGAGAAGCAATTCCTGCTTCTGCCCTTAATCGAACTGTTTCAATAACAGGTAAGTACATTGCAAACTTTAAAGCCCCAAATCAAAAAGATGGAGATGGAGTTATTCAGGATTGGGAGTCTGCGCTTTTACAGATTGGTGATAATTCAGCAATTTTGGTCGTACGTGGGCTGTGGTCAGAAAGATTATTGAATCCAGATATTCAGCAATCTATGAATATTCAAATTGAAGGCTTGCTTGTTGCCAGTCAAGATGGGGATCGAGCCAGAAACCTACCTGGTGAAATTTCACGGCTAGATAGCGCAGTGATCACATCCCTGACCGATCTGGATCTATTTGATGGGTATGTAGTTGCAACTTCTGAAGCTACAAGAGATCAATCACTAGAGCGCACAAGAGTTGTCCCAGAGAAATTACAGTCTCGAATCCCTGGTTTTTACTGGCAGCACCTTTCATATGTAGTGATTTGGTGGTTAATGGCTGCCGTTGTTGTCTTTCTACCCTTCTATCGTCGTAGAGTTAGCACATGAGCGGTGCACTAAAGCGGTTTAGAGTAATGGCCATAATTGCAGGGGTAATGTCTTTGCTTCTTTGGTTTGTAGATTTGCCGGTTGTCTATCTTTTCAATAATGAAGACTGGAAATCGATGGTCGCCTGGATCCCATTTGTTCACGGATGGATATACGCAGCATATGTTCTAACTGCTCTTCAGTTTGCAACAAAAGCACGTTGGTCTCTTAAAAAGACTGTCTGGTTGATTCTTGCTGGCACGCTTCCAATCGCCTCATTTGCAGCGGAGCGCAGAGTTGTTCGACAGTATTCGTAAGCTAATTAAATCGCTGCTCTATCCACTCTATGAACGGCGCTTAGTTCGTTCATTAGATTTCTCAAAAACTCCACACCATGTGGGAGTGATTTTGGATGGCAATAGAAGATGGGCTAAATCAAATCCAACATCTCATGATCCACATGGACATAAAGCAGGCGCTGGAAAAATCATTGAGTTCTTAGGATGGTGCGAAGAGGCAGAAGTTAAAGTTGTTACGTTGTGGTTGCTTTCCACTGATAACTTCAAAAGATCTGAAGAAGAAATTGAAGAGTTACTAAAAATAATTGGAGATACAGTTGATCAGTTAGCAGCAACAGGTCGCTGGAACATTAAGCCTGTAGGTGCATTGGATTTGCTGCCCGAATGGCTTGAACAAAAACTCAGCGCCTTAAAGCCGGTTCGAAATGATGGCGTAGAGGTAAATGTTGCAATTAGCTATGGCGGGCGACGCGAGATTGTCGATGCTGTTAAAAGCTACATGAGTCAAGAAGCCCAGGCTGGGCGATCACTCAATGATGCAGCCGCAGATCTAACAACTGAAGATATTTCAAAGTTTTTATATACAGCCGGTCAACCAGACCCCGAACTTTTGATTCGTACATCAGGGGAGCAACGCTTAGGTGGCTTCTTGTTGTGGCAAAGCGCAACATCTGAGTACTACTTTTGCGAAGCATATTGGCCTGATTTTCGAAGGGTTGATTTTCTTCGAGCCTTACGTTCTTACTCTGTGAGACAACGGCGCTTTGGTTCATAAATCAGTAGTTCAAATTTCACTTTGACTTCTAGCGTGTCTGCACAAATAACGAGCAGATAAGTTCTACCTTTTCTCTATCGGAAGCAACCCCTCACACAATTAAATGTAGGAGTAAGCATTGGCTGCTAATGTCCAAAAAGGGCGAAAAACCTTTGTTTTAGATACCAGCGTTTTGCTTGCAGACCCAGGGGCCCTGCTTAAGTTTGCCGAACATGAAGTGATCATTCCAATCTCTGTTATCGGAGAGCTTGAAACAAAAAGAGATCATCCAGAGTTGGGCTATTTCGCCCGAGCAGCCTTGAGAGCATTAGATGATTTGCGAATAACACACGGCAGATTAGATAAGCCCCTATCGATTACGCCAGAAGGTGGCACTTTATCTGTCGAGCTCAATCACACAGAACTTTCTACTTTGCCTCATGGTTTCTTGCGTGATGGAACCAATGACACGAGGATTCTTGCTATTGCAAAAAATCTGATGTCTGATGGCAAAGAGGTAGTGCTTGTCACAAAAGATTTGCCTCTTCGCGTGAAGGCTTCATCAGTGGGAGTCGAGGCACAAGAGTATTTAGCCGAGTTAGTATCAAACAGCGGATGGACTGGCATAGAAGAGCTACACGTTGACTCATCTGTAATTGATGATCTATATGCTCGCGAACTTGCAGATCATGAAGCAGCTCATCAACTTCCAGTTCATACTGGCATTGTTTTGCATTCTCAAAAGAGCAGCGCCTTGGCACGTGTTACTGCAGATAAACAGTTAAAGCTAGTAAGGGGAGATCGCCAGGCTTTTGGATTGCATGGCCGAAGCGCTGAGCAAAGAATTGCATTAGACATATTGCTGGATGAATCAGTGGGAATTGTCTCTCTCGGCGGACGAGCAGGAACGGGTAAGTCCGCTTTGGCATTGTGTGCTGGACTAGAAGCTGTAATGGAAAAACGTCTTCACAAGAAGGTTGTTATCTTCCGCCCGCTCTATCCAGTTGGCGGGCAAGAGTTGGGTTATCTGCCAGGATCTGAAGGCGAAAAGATGTCGCCATGGGCTCAGGCCGTCTTTGACACTTTAGGGGCGCTAGTTAGTCAGGCAGTTATCGATGAGATTATCGACCGTGGCTTAATTGAAGTTTTACCCTTGACACATATTCGTGGCCGGTCACTTCACGACTCCTTTGTCATCGTTGATGAAGCGCAATCTCTAGAACGAGGTGTCTTACTGACTGTCCTATCCAGAATTGGAACGGCCTCCAGGGTGGTTCTAACCCACGATGTTGCCCAAAGAGACAATCTGCGGGTCGGTCGCCATGACGGGGTCGTGGCCGTGGTCGAAACTTTGAAGGGCCATCCACTCTTTGCCCACGTCACTTTGACTAGAAGCGAGCGCTCGCCGATCGCAGCCCTGGTCACGGAGCTTTTAGAGGGACCCGTCTCGGGCTAAAGACCCCTAATTCAATCTCACAGTCACATTTGGTGCATTTCGGACATTACCCTAACTGACCTGCGGTTTTACCAGTCCACAGCAAAAAACTTACCTGTGAATTTGCGACTTTAGCGTACTTAGATTTGCCCGAGGCGCCATCGTGGCGCACGATAGCCACATCCCCGTAGTACTTGAAGCCTCTTTTGAGGCTGATCGGCCATGGGGCCACAGTAAGGATCGGCAAGGGTGAGACCCACGGGATTAGGGATCTAGCCAGAAGTGATGAGTCAGAAAGGAGTGCCAGGGATGAGTTCGATAACAACGATTACGGGAATGTTCACGAAAAAAGCTGTGATCGCCTGGGCGCTTATTGCTGGACTTTTACTGGCCGTGGCTTTGTTGCCTAAGGCAAGTGCGACTGAGAATTCGGTTGTTGGCCTAGAAGCCTCTAAATCTGTGGTGGCTATCGATCCGGCGTCAGAATCCTCCTTTTTAGGTGAGAGCTTTACAACGATTGCCGGTGCGATATTTTCAAAAGATTTAGCACTGGTTTCTTTGGCAAGTATTGAAGTTGAACTTGCTCGAACTCCCTATGGTGCAAAAAAAGTTGCCAAGGATATTCTCTATAACGAGTATGGCTTCAAGCATGTTCAGTATGCATGTCTTGAGAAGTTATGGACAGAGGAAAGCAACTGGCGCTACAAGGCTCACAACAAAAGATCTGGTGCACATGGAATTGCGCAAGCCTTGCCTGCAAATAAAATGGATGTAGTTTCAACAGACTGGCGAACAAATCCTGTCACTCAAATTCGTTGGGGACTTCGCTACATCAGTATTCGCTATGAGACACCTTGCAAAGCTTTAGCAAAACACAAGCGCAGTAACTGGTACTAATTAAACTTCTGGTTTAGTACTAATCTTTAAGGGTACAGAAGTCTCAGCATAAAAATCCTGACCTTTATCATCAACAACAATAAATGCTGGAAAATCTACGACATCTATTTTCCACACAGCTTCCATGCCTAACTCTTCAAAGTCCAAAACCTCAACTTTTTTGATGCAGTCTTGTGCAAGACGGGCTGCTGGCCCACCGATAGATCCAAGATAAAAACCACCATGTGTTTTACAGGCATTTGTTACCGCTTTAGAGCGATTACCTTTTGCAAGCATCACCATAGAACCACCCAGTGATTGGAAATAATCCACGTATGAGTCCATGCGACCTGCCGTTGTTGGACCAAAGGAACCCGATGCATAGCCGGCCGGAGTTTTTGCAGGGCCCGCGTAATAAACAGCGTACTTTTTCATGTATTCAGGCATTGGCTTTCCTGCATCAATCATCTCTTTAATCTTTGCGTGCGCTAAATCTCGAGCAACAACCATAGTTCCAGTTAATGAAACTCTGGTTTTCACAGGATGCTTTGAGAGCTCAGCCCGTATGGCTTCCATCGGCTGATTTAAATCAATTGCTACAACCGCGTCATTTAAGTGAAGGTCGGTTGTCTCTGGCAAAAAGTGCGCAGGATCGCGCTCTAATTCTTCGAGGAATATTCCATCCTTAGTGATTTTGGCTTTTGCTTGGCGATCTGCAGAGCATGAGACAGCAATTGCAATGGGTAGTGAGGCACCATGGCGCGGAAGACGAACAACGCGAACGTCATGACAAAAGTATTTGCCACCAAACTGTGCGCCGATTCCTAGTGTTCTTGTTAGTTCCAAAACTTTAGCTTCAAGTTCTTTGTCTCTAAAACCATGACCAGTTGCAGCATCGCCAGTTGTAGGAAGTGAATCTAAGTATTTAGTACTTGCTAACTTTGCAGTTTTTACGGTGTGCTCGGCACTTGTGCCACCGATAACTATTGCAAGGTGATATGGCGGACAAGCTGCAGTACCAATGGAGCGAAGCTTTTCATCTAACCAAGTCATAAATGATTCTGGATTTAAGACGGCTTTGGTTTCTTGATACAGGAAGGACTTATTCGCACTTCCGCCACCCTTTGCAATGTAAAGCAAGTTGTATTCATCTGGATGGTCACTGTCTGAATAAATCTCAATTTGTGCTGGCAGATTATTGCCAGTGTTTTTTTCTTCCCATGTTGTTACAGGTGCCATTTGAGAATATCTAAGATTAAGTTGCGTATAGGCATCATAGATTCCCTGCGAAATAGCCACTTCATCTTTGCTTGTTGTTAGGACATATTGACCTTTTTTACCCATGACAAGGGCAGTGCCTGTGTCTTGGCACATTGGTAAAACTCCACCAGCTGCAATGTTTGCATTTTTCAGAAGATCAATTGCGACAAAGCGATCATTGGGAGAACTCTCTGGATCTTTGACAATATTTTCTAACTGGGCAAGATGATCTGAACGCAAGTAATGGGAAATATCATGAATTGCCTCGGCGGTTAATTTCTCAAGCGCAGATGGCTCTATTTGCAAAAACTCTTTATCTCCAAGTTTGATCACACTTACGCCTTCTTTACTTACAAGGCGGTACTTAGTTGTATCTGCACCTAAAGGTAAAAGTTCGGAATAAGTAAATTGAGGCATTTAAGGCTTAGCCGCATCTAGTTTTTTCTTGGCACCATCTAGCCATTCTTGGCAGATCTTGGCCAACTCTTCGCCTCGTTCCCAAAGTTTTAAGGACTCTTCCAAAGTTGCACTACCTGCTTCAAGTGATTCAACTACTTCAGCAAGTTCATCTCTAGCAGCTTCATATGAAATCTTCTTGGCCTCACTCATGGGATAAATCTACTCTCTCTTTGCCACCAGCGTTAAAAATGCACATGTGCCAATGCTTACTTATCGGGGCCATTTGCGGTGGCTGCTGCCTCTCCTTTTGCTAGGCGCATCCGAAGTTGCTCACCAGCCTTCAACCGTTTTGGATCAGTAAGAATTTCACCATTACTTAACTGAACGACTGAATACCCACGATCTAATGTGGCTTGCGGAGACAGTGCACGGACACGGGCCTTAATCTGCTTTAACTCTTCTTTGGCTAACTTCAACCTGGCAGCAAAAGATCGATGAGATCTATCCTTTAAAGCCATGATTACTTCTGCTCGGCTTGATATTAAAACGAATGGATCTTTCAT
>WLED01000023.1 GCA_009704445.1 Actinomycetota bacterium | reverse complement strand
GCTCCGTTAACCTCCAACCAACCAGCACCCACTGGTTCGTTTGGATAGTTCACATCAATTGCTAAACCCCATGGGTGATGAGACACATAAGGTGGTGCAACCCATTTTGCCGCTTCTGCTTCTGAACCATACTTTTTAACTGCAGCTGCAAATAGATATCTCTGTCTTTCTAAAGTGCGAAAGCCAGATGCAATATAAATTTTTTGTCCATCTTTTTCTGCAGCTGCCTTGGCTGCTTGAAATCGAACAAGTAATTGTGGATCGATTTCATTTGGATAATTGAGTCCATGTTTTATCTCTGATGCACCCAGAGTTAGCTCTGTAGCAACACAATCCTTTACCGTATTTGTTACACGAATTTCAAAAGTAATTTTGTTCATGCAACTCAAAGGAATAGAGGACTCTTCCTTGGAATTATTCGTTGTAGAAATTCCCGCACCCTTTAGAAAGTTTGTTTTTTGTGAATCCTGAGAAATGCCCACTAAAACTGAAAAAAGCAGGAAAAAACCAATCAAAACACCGCCTTTACGCATAGTTTAAGTCTAGGGGTTGCTTTTTAAAATTGGCATGAGATGATTGGGGTCAATTACCAAAGACGGTAGTTACCGAACTAAAAAACGAACCGGGAGAGTACTTCTCAAACGAGTTTCAAAAGCTGAAACCTTTGCCGTACAAGTTTTACAAATGCTGACACAGACTAATAATCACAGCCAAACGTTTAGATTCCTGCCTACAACTTCAGTTCCAGTAGACCCGAAACGAGTCGAAGAGATACTCAAGCAAGAATGGCAACTTTTCACAAAAGACACTGGTAAGAGTAAAACTGAGAGTGCGCGTTCTCATAAGTCGTTGCCACTTGGTGTCACATCAAGTTTCCAGCATTGGGACCCATATCCAATTTCAATTGTCAGCGCTCAAGGTGCCTATATGACCGATGTTGATGGTCGTAAGTTGTTAGATCTTTCGATGGGCTTTGGAGCGATGCTTGCAGGTCACCTTAACCCAGTTGTTATTGAAGAGATTCAAAAGTCTTTATCTGAAGGCATGCTATTCGTAACTCCATCACCAACTTCAACTGAGGCGGCAGAGATGATCTGCAATCGTTTCGGAATTGATCAGGTTCGCTTCACAAATAGCGGAACTGAGTCAACAATGTATGCCGTCCGTGTTGCACGAGCCGCGACTGACAAAATGGGGATCCTAAAAGTTGAGGGTGGTTATCACGGTAGTTACGATCCATTTGTAGTCTCTGCAAAGCCACCCATTAATCAAGCCGGCGATCCAGAGGCACCAACACCTTACATTGAATCAAATCTTGTGCCGGGTGATATCTATGTTGTTCCATTTAATAACATTCCTGCACTAGAGCGCATGTTCGAAAAAAACGCTAACAACATTGCCTGCTTTATTGTTGAACCGGTTCTAGAAAATATTGCCATAGTCCTGCCTGATGCTGGCTATCTAGAGCGAGTGCGAGAGCTTTGCGATCAATACAAAGTTGTACTTATTTTTGATGAAGTAAAGACTGGATTAACTGCTGGGGCACATGGTGCTTCAACTCGTTTAGGAGTTAAACCAGATTTAATCACTCTCGCCAAATCAATTGGCGGAGGAGTAACTGTTGCTGCTTTTGGTGGGAAAAAGAAGTACATGGATTTTGTAACCAATGGAAAAATGGCTCACTTTGGAACATTTAATGGCAATCCGCTTGCAATGGCAGGTGTGCGTGCTGTTGATCGTATTTGTTCAGATGGGGCACTTGAATCTGCCGAGGCATTAAATCAACAAGCACTCGATCGCATTAGTGCAATTATTGAGGAATACCAACTTCCTGCCCACACTGTAGGTTTTGGCGTAAAGGGATGCGTTACTTGGTCAACAACACCCGTGCGCAACTATCGTGACTATAAGGCGACAGACTTTTCAATTGCTGAAGCTCATTGGTTGTTTGCAATCAACCGTGGAATCATCACGCCACCAGGGTTAGATGAGCAATGGTTGATTTCTTTGGCACATGGCCAAGAGGAAATTGATTTATTGGTTGAAGATTTCCGCGAATTTGCAAAGGCTTTGCGCGCCTAACTTCATAAAGAAGAAAAGCCCCCGGTGTGAAAGGCACCGAGAGCTTAACTTGTGCGCGCGAAGGGATTCGAACCCCTAACCTTCTGATCCGTAGTCAGATGCTCTATCCGTTGAGCTACGCACGCTTATTTATTTGTGAATCGCAATACTACCCGCTTTCTTTACTTGCCCCAAACGCCCCCCGACCTGCCTATTGCGTGGCTTTTCTGGGTCATTTTTTGCTATTTTGCAATCAGCCCCGACGGAATAATTCTCTGGCGATGAGAGTAAAGAGTGTCTTAAGGAAAATTAATAGTTGGCGAGGTGAGTTTATCTTCTTGCCTTCTCGCTTCAGGAAGCTAAAAAAGTGTTTGATAAGTGTATTTTTCCCACGCTGTAACTTCATGAATTGATCATCGTTTAACCATTGAATTCCCCAAAGCTCAGAGATGTTTTGGTAAACAGAACCTTGAAACTTTATTGCTCGAGCGATCGCTGGTGCAAACACTGCAAATGCTCTTTGGTCTTTCTTATCGACAACTCCCACCAAGCCTTGTTCGCTTTCTAGCAAATACTCTGCGAGTTCCTTTAAATTTATTGAAGTATTTGCATCTGCAAAAATGTAATATGGCGTAGAACCAACTTTAAATTCCTCTAAGATCCACTCAATTGAAATAAGTTGATCAGCAGGAATTACCTCTAACGTAAACTGTGGATCCTGAGCCAACCAATTTTTTATCTCTCTAAGATCAGAATACAGATCACTCACAGGTGTGTATCGGCGATTGAGAACTGCCCAAGGAGCAAGAAGTACGAATTTAGCTGTGGAGCCCGGGGTTGCTAAAAGCTTTTCCCTAAGACTTAAAATTTGAGTAAGTGTTGTTTCCCGTGCATCAACAAATACTTGGTAGGTGGGTACTAACCAATCAAATTTACTTTTTTCCCGAATGCGATACATCTGCGGTATGAGTTGTGCAAAAGTTGGATCATTATGTCTTTGAATCTGATTTTTGTGCACTTCAACTGTGCTGTATCCAAGGTGCCAAGAAAGTGCTTTGCGGTCAACAACTGTTCGCAATCCATTAACAAAAACTCTCCAACCTAGTTCGGTATCTTCACCAGTTACTAGATTTCGGTTGTATCCACCTAAGTTTTTCCATTGACTATTTTTCATTGAAAATGTTGCTCCTACAAATGCACGATAACCATCAATTCCTGGCTTCTCCAAATCATTTGTTAGTGACACACGTGCTTCCCACAGCTCTTTTCCCCAGCTCTCTTTGTGAAGATCACTAAAGCCATTTGCATTGAGCGTTTGGACCAATTGTTCTGGTGTGTATTGCCAATCTTTTACAAAACGTTTCCATCCAAGAACAACATAGTCATCCGCATCATGGTGCCACTTCATGTGATGGGCTAAGTGATCAGGTTCAAAAACCATGTCGGCATCAATAAACCACAAAACATCGCTTTTTATCTGGGAGACAACGTCAGATGTTGCTGCCGTTTTACCCCACTTGCCTTCGCTGTTTTTATAAGAGATTAGCTTTGTATTTTTAGGTCGAATCTTCGGAATTGTTAAGGGCTTAGCACTGCCATCATCAATGATGTAAACATTAATCAGTTTTGAAGGATAACTCTGCACTGAAAGTGAAGCTAGTACTAAATTCAATTTATCCTGGCCATCTCGACACGCAATTACAATTCCAACGCTTAGTTTTGGCTTTTGTGCAATGACTAAATCATGGGGTCTAGAGAAGCGAAATGTTCCTAACTTCATTTGTCTTCTCCAAATATCGGGTGAGTCCACAGTCCCACAACCTTATCGTTAGCATTATTCAAATATTTTGAGTAATTTGTGACATATGTGTGGGGAGTGAATCCTCGTCGGTAAATATATCCAGCACCAAAAGTTCGCCAGATTTTGCCACCGTTATTTGTAACACCACTTAATAAGAAATGATCAACGGCAGACTTTCCATCGCCAAACCAGCCTGCTGCTTGGGCGGAAGTACGTTTAGCCAAGATCGTCCCACCGCAGATCCAATCACTGAAATGTTCAACGGTTTGCATACTTCCGCCGCCGAACTTCCTTAAAGTTAAATCCAGTGGCTCCAAATAAATGTAATTCATTGCACGCCCGACAACCTCTGCCCCGGTATCTATTGCAGCATCAAGCAAATCTCTTAGGTGTTCCGGGCCATAAAAATCGTCATCATCCATCTTGGCGATAAAATCACTATTACTTTTAGATGCAAGCTGGGACAAAACGGTCCCTAATGTTTTATCTGCGTCAAATTTCTCAATAAAGACTTTCACTTTGCGACGATTAAGTGCTGAAATCTGCTTCTTATGTGTTGAATCTAAATCAACTCCATGAAGTCCTAGCCTTACTTCAAATGATGGAAGACTCTGTTGCAATAATTGCGAAAGTAGTGACGTTAAATCTTTGGGACGAATTGTTGAAACCAATACTGAAAGTGTGGGATATTTTTTTATCTTTGAACGTCGGGCTTTGCGCAAAGTCTCAAGAGAGGCTATTTCCTGCGAAAAGGTCGTGAATTTATTCAAAGTTTTGGACAGACCCGATGTCATGGGCTAAGACTACCAACAAATAAATAGGCCACTGATAGGATTTAGAAATGCCCGATCAGCGAGGAATCAAGAAAAAACTAAGTAAATTAACGCTGATCTTCGCTATCAAAAGGGTGATTTTAGACGTTATTGATCTAGCAAAGTATCTTTACTATCGATTCTTGAAAAAGTCGCCAACTGGTAAGTCAAAAATTGTTTTTGTTGTCTCCTTCCCCCGTTCTGGTACACATGCATTAGGTAGTTTGTTAGCTAACGAAGATGTTGGTTTTCATTATTATGGTGAGTTCTTTATCTTTAATGCATGGAACTCTCAAGTCGGAAAAATAAATCGTTACTATCCATTTTTTGCTTTACGTTTTTTTATTGAATTTCGTGGGCAAAGAAAGAAGTGGAGCTACCTTCGTTTTGAAAAGACTTCCTTAGATGCATCCCGCACCCTAAGGTCAATCAGCAAACTGCCAGGAGTGCATGTAATAAAGATATTCCCTCAACATTTTTCTGATCCACTCTTGCAATCATTGATTGCTGAATTTAAACCTCACATGATTTTTCTTCGCCGCAACCACCTAGATCGTTTTGTTTCACACAAGAAAGCCAACGCAACGGGCAATTGGCACACATCTTCAACTTCTGATGTAAAAATAGATTTGAATCCAACTGAATTTGACCGCTTCATCAAGAATTACTCAAAATTCTATGAGGATACTCTCCGATCTGCCAAAGCTTCAGGTTGTGCGATATTGGATCTTGACTTTAAAGATTTGCATAACCCCGAAAAAGTTAGGCAGATGCAACAATTTGCTCAGTTTGATGGATTTAGCGATTGGGAACAATTAGTCCTTGCACCAACCACTCGTAAACAGGATAGTTCTAATAAAGTACAGGAAGAGTTCCTTGCGAAGACTGGGAAAACTCACACTGATTTTGAGTTCACAAGGATTACGCTATGAATAAAATAGCAGCAATTCTTAAAGAGCTAGAAGCAGAATCTATTGAGATTTTCCGTGAAACTGCGGCCAGCTTTAAAAAACCAGTGATTATGTATTCAATAGGCAAAGACTCTACTGTCATGCTTCATATTGCTAGAAAAGCTTTCTACCCTGCTCCTATTCCATTTCCTCTTTTACATATTGATACAACGTGGCAGTTCAAAGAGATGATCACTTTTAGAGATGAAATCGTTAAAGAAACAAAATCGCATTTAATCGCTCATATAAATCAAGCAGGCGTGCGAGACAACATCAATCCATTTGATGCGGGCATTTCTGAATACACAAGGGTTATGAATACTGTTGCCCTTCGCGAAGCGTTAGATCTCTACGGGTTTGATGCCGCACTTGGAGGTTCCCGTCGCGATGAAGAAAAAAGCCGTGCGAAGGAGCGCATATTTAGCGTGCGAGATCCCGGTCACCGCTGGAATCCAAGAGAACAACGACCAGAACTCTGGCGCACATATAACAGTCGGTTAGCACCTGAACAAACAATGCGTGTTTTCCCAATTAACGATTGGACTGAAGCAGATATTTGGCATTACATACTTCAAGAAAACATCAAGGTGAGTTCTTTGTATCTTGCAAAGGATCGCCCTGTTGTTAAACGTGGTGATCAACTCATCATGGTTGATGATGATCGATATCCATTATTAGATGGAGAGAAACCGACCATGCAGCGCGTGCGCTTCCGTACTTTAGGGTGCTATCCACTAACTGCAGCTGTCGAATCTAATGCAACAACAATCCAAGAGGTTGTTGAAGAAGTTCTTAATGTAAAACTCAGTGAGAGAGCAACACGTCTTATTGATGGAGAGAATGAAGACTCCATGGAAAAGAAAAAGACGGAAGGTTACTTTTAATGTCAGGGGCAATTGTTCGACTTCTCACTTGTGGAAGCGTTGATGATGGTAAAAGTACATTAATAGGTCGTTTACTTGTTGAAACTGACAGCGTCCCTCATGACACTATTGGTGCAGCAAAAAAGGTAAGGCGAAGTGGGTCAACAATTGCAGCCGGTGAGATTGATTTCAGTTTGCTAACAGACGGCCTTGAGGCCGAACGTGAACAAGGAATCACAATCGATGTTGCTTATCGTTCTATGAAGTTATTAGATGGAAAACGACTAATAATTAGTGATGCTCCTGGCCATGAGCAGTACACACGAAACATGGTAGTTGCTGCATCACGCGCAGATATTGGTTTGGTTTTAGTGGATGCAATGAAAGGTGTCCGGACACAAACTCTTAGACACTTAACAATCTGCTCCTTGATGGGCGTTTCTAGAATCATCATTGCAATCAATAAGTTGGATGCGATGGAGTACAAACAAGAAGTTTTTGATTCTATTTCTAAAGATATAAGGCGTGCAGTCGAAAGACTAAATGTTCAAGACATACACATCATTCCTATGAGTGCTCTAGTTGGCGATAATGTTGTTTTCAAAAGTACAAATATGCCCTGGTATTCGTCGCAAAGTTTACTTGAAGCAATTCAGGGTTGGGAAAAGCCAGTTGATAAAACAGCAAGTGGCTTGATGCGTATTCAGATGATCGCTCGCGCAGAAAACTTTCGCGGAGTATCTGGAACCGTTCGCCGTGGATCATTTACAAAAGGCGATGAAATCACAATATTTCCAAGCAATAAAAAGGCCACAATTTCCTCAATTGTCACCTTTGAGAATCAGATAGAGACAGCCAATACTGAAGAGGCGGTAACTCTAGTTTTAGAGCCAGAGGTCGATGCAACGCGCGGAGATGTCATTGCTCAGGATGCCAAGGATTTAACTGCTGCCGATCGCTTTGCCGCTCATGTTGTATGGCTCAACGAAGAAGATTTGATTCATTCACGCTCGTATCTGATGATGAGTGGGCCGACTTCAACTCCGGCGATGATTACAAAGATTCGACACAAAATTGATGTTAATACGGGCGAACACCTTTCAACTGACACACTTAAAATGAATGAAATAGGTGATGTTGAGATTGCATCTGATATTCCAATTGTGATGCGACCCTACTTAGATGATCGCGAGTTTGGTAATTTCATTCTGGTGGACCGTCTTACATTAAAGACAGTCGGTGCGGGCATGATCAAGCACGCTTTACGACGTTCATCTAATGTGACTCATCAAGATTATGAAGTTAATAAATTGCAGCGAAGCGCACAGAAAAATCAAAAAGCTAAGGTTGTTTGGCTAACCGGTCTTTCTGGTTCTGGTAAATCAACAATTGCTAATGCCCTTGAAAAACGTTTGTTTGCACAGGGTATGCACTCTTATGTTTTGGATGGAGACAATCTTCGTATGGGCCTCAACATGGATCTTGGTTTTACCTCCACAGATCGTGCAGAAAATGTTAGGCGAGTTTCTGAGGTTGCAAAGTTAATGGTCGATGCGGGCTTAATTGTTATCTCAGCTTTGGTAAGCCCATTTGAAGTTGATCGCCAGCGCGCAAAAAGTATTTTTGAAGATGGCGAGTTTATAGAGGTTTTTGTAGACACACCTGTAGATGTTTGTAGAGCTCGAGATCCAAAGGGTCTCTATAAAAAATCAGCAGCAGGAGAGATTCCAAACTTCACAGGCGTTGGTCAAGATTATGAACCGCCTAAATCACCAACTCTTGTTGTCGATGGTACGGCGCCGATTGATGAGATCGTTGAAAGAATCTTGAAGGAGATACTGTGAACTGGATTATCTTCGCTTTAGTTGGAAGCACAGCTCAATTAATTGATGGCTCCCTGGGTATGGGATTCGGGTTAACAAGCTCCACACTCTTAGTAACTCTTGGTGCCTCTGCAGCTGTCGCCTCTGCTGCTGTTCACTTTGCAGAGATTGGAACAACACTGGCCTCAGGTGTCTCGCACTGGCATGCAGAAAACATTGATAAAAAGATCCTGTTTCGCTTGGCAATCCCAGGTGGAATAGGTGCTTTTTTGGGGGCAACTTTCTTATCTTTCATTGATCTTTCCAGTTCTAAAGTTTTTATCTCTACCTTGCTTTTATTCTTAGGTTTTCTGCTTCTTTATCGCAACATCTTTAAATCACAGGGCCAAGTAAATATGGTGGAGATTACAAATCCTAGATTTCTTACATATCTAGGCTTTACTGGGGGATTTGTTGATGCATCCGGTGGTGGTGGTTGGGGTCCAATAGTTACACCAACACTTATTACTACGACTGCAACAGAACCACGTAAAGTTGTTGGAACAGTTAGCGCAGCAGAGTTTGTTGTTGCATTATCGGCTTCTTTAGGATTTTTGCTTCAGATTTGGCGAATAGATATCGATTGGACGATTGTGGGTGGGTTAGCAATTGGTGGTGTTATTGCTGCACCTATAGCTGCACGCTTAGTTGGAAAACTGCCGGCACGACAACTTGGAATCGTGGTAGCACTTGCAATTATTGTGCTTAACGCAGTTCAAATCATGCGCGCTTAGTTTTGAAATTAAAAGTAGTAAATTTCGGCATGAGCCATGAGTTGATCCCAAGTAATTCCTTTTCTTCGTGGCTTAGATAATGGCTCGCCAGCAGCGATTTCGGCAGCATTGATCGCTTCCCAATCTCTTTGAGTTACTACGGTTTTCCCTTTGAGCAAATCTGTAATATCGCTTTTGTTCTTTGGTTCACCTAAATCTTGGCCTATTAGCTCAATAACAGAGGAAGCATCTGACTTATTGGTGCCAATTACTCCTGATGGCCCGCGCTTTGCCCACCCGACAACGTACATGTTGCCTGTGACTCGTCCATCTACGTTAACTACCTTGCCATTTCCAAATGGAACACCAGGGATATCCAATGCGTTATATCCAATTGCAGTAACGACAAGACCACACTTAATTGTTCGCTCTCCCGTTGGTGTTGAGAAGACAACTCCTTCAACTTTGCCATCTCCTTGAATTTCTTGTGGTGTGTGTGAAAACAAAAACTCAATCGTTCGCTCATGTTCAGTCTTCTGATTCTGAGCAATAAATAGCATTGCGTCCAAATTGCTCTTTACATCTTTTTCGGCGGAATCCCCAACTCTTGCAATGGCTGCAACAATCTCAGCCTCATTAATAATCACATTTGTGTGTTCTAGTTTTGGAAGATCGCGAAGTTCTGGAGAGGTAAAGGCGGCGTGCTCGGGCCCTCGGCGTAAAGCGATATAAACCTTTCTGATATCACTATTCTTAAATGCAATAATCGCATGATCTGCGGTATCTGTCGGATCTAATTCACTGGGTTCTAGCGCCAATATTCTGGCAACATCCATCGCAACATTGCCACCACCAATTACAACTGCAGCATTTGAATCTAGCGGCACATCAACATCTGCAAAATCTGGGTGTGCGTTGTACCAAGGAACAAAACTTGCTGCAGAAAGCGAACCTCTTAGTTTTTCCCCTGCAATCCCTAGTGTTTTTCCTAATGAAGAACCTGTTGCAATAATTACTGCATCGTATCTATCTTGTAATTGATCAACTGATAAATCTTTACCGATTTCTACATTTGCAAAAAGTCGAAAGTTTTCTCCCGTTGCAATTTTTTCAAATACTTTTGAGACTGTTTTAATCTTTGGATGATCGGGAGCAACACCACTTCGTACCAAACCCCACGGGGTTGGTAGGCGCTCAAACATATCTATTTCAAAACTGCGATCTTGATCTGCCAGGTTATTTAGAGCTTGGGCTGCAAAGTAGCCGGCAGGACCTGCCCCAACAATTGCTACTTTATAGATAGCCATCGCGCACCTGTTTCTACTCTTAAGTTCTACGCTGAGTTTACTTGAGTATGAGAAACATTACATTGCTTAGATAGGTCCTAATGCAATACCTTGAGATGATTAGGTCCCTAAAGCCTTATTGCGGAGGATTCAGTATGCACTCTGGTGTAAAACATGCCGCACTAGCCGCATGGATTGATGAGATTGCTGCATTAACACAGCCCACAGATGTCTATATTTGTGATGGCACGTCGGATGAATGGAATCGCTTAACGAATGAGTTAGTAAGTGCTGGAACTCTTGTTCGTTTAAAGAAAAAGCCTAACTCTTTCTCCGCAGTTTCTGATCCAAGTGATGTTGCACGAGTTGAGGACAGAACATTTATCTGTTCTAAAAAAGAAGAAGATTCTGGACCCACAAATAATTGGATGGATCCAAATGAAATGAAAGCGATCATGCGGGATCTTTACAAAGGCTCAATGGCTGGTCGCCGAATGTATGTAATTCCCTTTTGCATGGGCCCTCTAGATGCCGATGAACCTAAATTTGGCGTACAGATAACTGATAGCGCCTACGTTGTTGTCTCCATGCACATTATGGCGCGCATGGGTAAGCAGGTTTTAGAGAAACTGGGCACAGATAAATTCTTTGTAAAAGCTCTACATTCTGTAGGAGCGCCGTTAGCCCCCGGCCAAGCTGATGTTAAGTGGCCATGTAATCAGACAAAGTATGTAACGCACTTTCCAGAGGAAAGAACTATCTGGTCCTATGGATCTGGATATGGTGGAAACGCGCTGCTTGGTAAAAAATGTTATTCATTGAGAATTGCTTCTGTAATTGCGCGTGACGAAGGCTGGTTAGCAGAGCACATGTTAATTCTTAAACTAACTTCACCTAAGGGCCGCGTTAATTACATTGCAGCAGCATTTCCTTCTGCTTGTGGAAAGACAAATCTTGCAATGTTAGATCCAATTCTTCCTGGGTGGAAAGCTGAAACTTTAGGGGATGACATTGCATGGCTTCGCTTTGGTGATGATGGCCAGTTATATGCGATGAATCCTGAGTATGGATTCTTTGGAGTAGCCCCTGGAACAGGTTGGGGAACAAATCCAAATGCCATGAAGACTATCGATGTAGGAAACACTATTTTTACAAATGTTGCTTTAACCGATGATGGAGATGTTTGGTGGGAAGGTGCAACCGATACTCCACCATCACAGTTAACTGATTGGCATGGTAATAATTGGAATCCTGGCAACCAAACACTTTCTTCTCATCCAAATTCTCGTTTTTGCACGCCTGCTGCGCAATGTCCAATCATTGCCCCTGAATGGGAAGATTCAAAGGGTGTACCTATCTCCGCAATTTTCTTTGGTGGTCGCAGAAAAACAACAATTCCTTTAATTGTGCAAGCGCGCGATTGGGAACATGGCGTATTCATGGGAGCAACCCTGTCATCTGAAACAACTGCAGCAGCAACAGGCGCAGTCGGCGTCGTACGACGTGACCCCTTTGCGATGTTGCCCTTTATTGGTTACCACGTAGGTGACTACATTGCACACTGGCTAAAAATGGGACAAGGCGCAAATCCCAAGAAGATGCCTAAGATCTTTTATGTGAACTGGTTTAGACGAAGCGCAGATGGTGGATTTTTATGGCCAGGTTTCGGAGAAAATCTCCGAGGTCTAAAGTGGGCATTAGAGCGAATTAATGATGAGGCCGATGCGGTTGAAACCCCTCTTGGATTTATTCCAACCGTTGCAAGTTTTGACATCGATAAGAATCAAACAAGTGTCGAAGTTTTTCAAACTGCATTAAAAGTTGACCATGATGAATGGAAGCAAGAGATCCCATTAATTGACGAATGGTTTGAGACTATTGGTGACAAACTGCCTGGGGAAATGACAAAACAGCTTGATTTGCTCAAGTCCAAGCTTGCTTAGTTAGTACCTCATACAAATCAAATAATTAACTTTCAAAAGTGTGTCTAGAAAATTTCATTATCGTCTGACCAGCACAAACGACTTCTAATGACTAAGGAGCGGAGACGAGGAGATTTGAACTCCTGAAGGCTTTAACACCTTACCTCGTTAGCAGTGAGGCGCACTCGACCGGGCTATGCGACGTCTCCAAGTACAGGATTAGTTTATCCTAATTATTTTGAGGGAAACCCAAGTTAATTCCGCCATGGCTTGGATCTAACCAACGGCTTGTAACCACTTTTCCGCGTGTGAAGAAATGGACGCCTTCGGCTCCGTGGGCATGAGTATCTCCAAATAAAGATGCCTTCCAGCCACCAAATGAATAGTAAGCGGTAGGAACAGGTATCGGTACGTTAATACCAATCATTCCGACTTGAATTTCGTTCTGAAATTTTCTCGCAGCTCCACCGTCGTTTGTAAAGATTGCTGTTCCATTTCCGTAAGGGTGGGCATTAATGAGTGAAACACCTTCGTTGTAGGTTTTCACACGAACAACGCTTAATACTGGACCAAAGATTTCTTCTTTATAAATACTCATTGTTGAATTAACACCATCAAATAAAGTTGGCCCAAGCCAGAAACCATTTGATTCGCCATTAACTTTTGGATTACGGCCATCGACAACTAGCTTTGCCCCTTGTGTAACTCCAGCTTCAATATAGGAAGCCACTTTGTCTCGATGAACACGTGTTACAAGTGGGCCCATGTCTGCCCCTTTTGTTCCATCACCCGTGTTTAGCTTTGACATTCTCTCTG
>WLED01000022.1 GCA_009704445.1 Actinomycetota bacterium | reverse complement strand
CGGAACCCGTATTCTCCCTCATAACTGGATTTGTACCAAACCAACAGGTGCAATTAATTTGTTGAAATTACCTTTGCCCCAGCAACTGGCCCATAAGCCTGCACAACGCTTCCAACTACTCCGCTTGAGGTTAAGGCCACTGCAAGATCAAGTCCCGAATCTTGATCAGCCACTAAAAAGGCGACCGTTGGTCCCGAACCAGAAACAATTGAACCTAACGCCCCATATTCCTGACCAACATCTAATACCAAACGAATTGCTGGACGAAGTGAACATGCAGCAAGTTGTAAATCATTTACTAATGCAGATCCAACTCCTGGTGCGTCAGCTGCAAGAAGTGATTGCATTAAAACTTCGTTAGTTTGCGGTTCAACAATTTCAAGTTCTCCGCGCAGACGATCACACTCTGCATAAACTGCCGGGGTTGATAAACCTACGGTCGAAACTGCCAATACCCAGTGATAGGTACCGCGAGAAAGAGCGGCAGTTAACTGATCACCGTGTCCCGTACCAATTGCTGTTCCACCACTTAACATAAATGGAACATCACTTCCAATTTTTGCTGCAATCTCAATCATTTCTTCGCGGGTCATATCAAGTGAATACAGATAATCAATTCCAATGATTGTTCCAGCAGCATCTGCGCTGCCCCCGGCCATGCCACCCGCAACAGGAATCGATTTCTTTATATCAATATGTGCATCAACAGTTAGGTCGTATTCTTTCGAAATGAGCGCTACAGCTTTCGCCGCCAGATTATTGGCATCTGCCGGAACGCCATGTGTTTGATCTCCAGAAACACTAATTGTTAAACCAGAACCTGGTTCTCCTAATTTAATTGTTATGTCATCGAAGATCGAGATAGCTTGAAAAACTGAGACTAAATTGTGATAGCCGTCGGCCTCTTTGGGTCCAACAGAAAGTTGTAGGTTGACCTTTGCGGGAACGCGAACGGTCACACTTTTGACTGGCATGATGCGACCCTATAACTGTGACTAGAAAATGTCAGGTGCAACGGCTGCGATCTGACAAAAACCTTCAATCTCTAAGGCCTCTCCGCGAAGTGTGGGATCTATGCCAGCCTTAATCAAAATCTGCTCTGCTACCGATGATGATCCATATAGACCAGAAAGCGCCGATCTCAACATCTTTCTGCGTTGAGCAAATGCGTAGTCAATAATTGTAAAAACTTTAACCCGCATCTCTTCGTTGCCGGGTGTGGGGCGCCTGGTAAAACCGACTAACTTTGAATCAACATTTGGTGCGGGCCAAAAAATAGATCGAGAAACAGTTCCAACGTTTTTCACCTCTGCCCACCATGCAGCTTTAACGCTGGGAATTCCATACTCTTTTCCGCCTGGCTTTGCAGCAAGTCGGTCGGCAACCTCTGCTTGAACCATTACAACGCCAGATCTAATTGTTGGAAATTTTTCAAGCAGGTGTAGTAGAACTGGTACCGAAACGTTGTACGGCAAATTTGCAACCAATACTGTTGGCTGTCCCGGTAGTTCAGTAATTTTCAGGGCATCTTGATTAATAACTGTCAGATTTTCTGGATGATCAAAGTATTGTGCAACTGTTATCGGAAGTTGTTGAGCAAGTCTTGAATCAATTTCAACAGCAATTACTTGTTTGGCGGTATCAAGAATCGCTAAAGTCAATGAGCCGAGGCCTGGTCCAATTTCTAGAGCAACATCATCGGGTGTAACGCCAGCGGTTCGAACAATTTTGCTGCAGACATTTGAATCGATGACAAAGTTTTGTCCAAGGGATTTAGAAGGCTTTAAATCTAATTGTGCTGCAAGTTCACGGATCTGCGCCGCTCCAAGCAATGTCATGGGGCAAACGACCCAAAAATTCGCTCAGCGTTATCACTTAAGGCACTAGCTAATTCTCCTAGATCTTGATTACGTTCTGCTGCCATTGCTCGAACAATGTTTGCGATCTGAGCAGGTGTATTTCCAGCTCCTCGATGTGGAGATGGTGCCAAAAATGGTGAATCGGTTTCGACCAATAACTGATCTAAAGGAACAAGCTTTACCGCTTCTCTTAATTCAGGTGCGTTCTTAAAGGTCAATGTTCCTGCAAAAGAAAGAACGTATCCGCGATCGATACAGATCTTTGCCATTGCAACATCACCTGAAAAGCAATGAAAGATAGTCTTTTCTGGCGCGCCAACTTCTGATAAAACTGAAAGTACATCATCGTGTGAATCTCGATCATGAATTACCAAAGCTTTATTCATGCGTTTGGCCAAATCAATGTGCCACTTAAAGGATTCTTGCTGACGAGCTCTTAACTCTGGCGGAGTTCGAAAATAATCTAAACCTGTCTCTCCAATTGCACGAACACGAGGATGTTGAGCAAGTTGTTCAATAATCTTTAGATCAGAATCTAAATCCTCTACAACTGGTGCCTCATTTGGATGCAGTGCAACAGCTGCCAACACAGATGTGTTCCATTTTTCAGCCGCACCAACACACCAACGAGATTGCTCTGCTGAATAACCAACTTGAACTATGCGATCAACATTTACAGATTTTGCCTCTGCGATGACATCTGCGACTTCCTGTGAATCAAAGGCTGTATCGGTGACAATCTCCATATGCGCATGTGCATCTACGGTAGGAACTGGTAATGGTTCCGGAAGTGGAGCGCGCGGACGATCTATGTCGCGATTGTGGCGATCTGCCATTTTTAATTAGGCAGTAACTTCTAGTCGAGGAAACAAAACAGGTGTTTTTGTAACAGTTGCACCTTTTGGTAACTGTCCCCATTTGGCAACAGATGAAATTGTTTGGGCGCCTAAATCTCCAAGAGTTGATTGAGCCCCAAGGCTTTGCCACAAAATTTCGCACGTATCAGGCATCAGTGGATTTAGAAGTACAGCAAGTGCACGTAGAGATTCGGCAGTGTTATATAGAACTTCCTCTAAAACTTCTTTGTTATTTGGATCTTTTGCAAGAATCCATGGCTCTTTTTCAGTGACATATCCATTTACTTTTTTGCAAAAATCCATAATCGCAACTATTCCGCCCTGAAAATCAAGTGCACACATGGCAGCATCGGCTACAGAAACCGTTTGCTTTAACGCTTCTTCTAGTCCCGAATCTTTAGAAACGGCAGGAAGTACACCATCGCAGTATTTTTCAATCATTGCAGCACTTCGTGAAGCTAAATTTCCAAAATCATTAGCAAGTTCAGATGTATACCGGGCACTCATATCTTCCCAAGAGAATGAGCCATCTGTGCCAAATGGAATTGCTCGTAAGAAGTAATAGCGAAAAGCGTCGACTCCAAAGTGATCGGTAATGTCTTTGGGAGCAATTCCCGTGAGCTTGCTCTTACTCATTTTCTCTCCACCAACGAGTAACCAACCATGTGCAAAAACTTTTTTAGGAACTTCCAGGCCAGCTGCCATCAACATTGCTGGCCAAATAACGGCATGAAATCTCAAAATATCTTTTCCAACTAAATGAACATCAGCGGGCCATGTCTGTGCAAATTTTTTGCCACCCTCAGATGCTCCTTCGTCGGTTAGTCCAACAGCGGTTGCATAGTTAAGGAGTGCATCAAACCAGACATAAACAACTTGATCTGTATCCCAAGGAACCGGGATTCCCCAATCAAATGTTGATCGTGAAATTGATAGATCAGAGACTCCACCTTCTAGAAATGAAATTACTTCATTGCGTGCACTTTCTGGTTGGCACGCCTCGGGATTGCTGCGGTAATGCTCAAGTAATGGCTTTGTAAACTCTGATAACTTAAAAAACCAGTTGTTTTCATTTACTAGTTCAATTGGCTTGCTGTGAATAGGACAGCACTTTGCACCGTCAATTTCAATCAAGTCTCCAGGAAGCTTAAACTCTTCACATCCCACACAGTAAGGTCCTTCATACTTGCCTGCATAAATATGGCCAGAGTCCTTTAGTGATTGAAGAAATTTCTGCACGCGTTCTGTATGTCGTTTTTCAGTTGTGCGGATAAAGTCATCATTTGCAATATTGAGATGTTCCCAGTTTGGTTTCCAAGCATCAGCTACAAGTTTGTCTACCCACTCTTGAGGTGCAACATTGTTAGCTTCAGCAGTGCGCATCACTTTTTGACCGTGCTCATCTGTTCCTGTTAAAAACCAAACAGATTCGCCCTTTTGACGATGCCAGCGAGTTAGTACATCGCCAGCAACAGTTGTGTACGCATGACCAATATGGGGTGCATCATTGACGTAGTAAATAGGCGTCGTTAAGTAAAAGGACTTGGTCATTGGCTCATCTTATTCGCATCAACGACCGCGGCATAAACAAGACGTTTAGATATCCCAAATTCATCGGCCACTGTTGAGATCGCACCCTTTCGATCCATTCCAGCTGCTTCAAATTCCTTCACTCGCCTGACCATCTCATCTGCGGTTCGAAGGGCCGAATCCACTTCTGCACCTGCTATTACTAAAGTTATTTCGCCCAAAACATCATTGCTGTTTGCCCAGCTCAATAACTCTGAAAGAGTGCCTCGAATAGTTTCTTCGTAACGCTTGGTCATCTCACGACAAATTGCAGATTTTCTTTCTAGTCCAAAAACTTCAACTGCATCGACCAGAGATTCCTTTAATCTATGGGGTGCTTCAAAGAAAACCATAGTTCTTTCTTCAAATCTAAGTTTTTCAAAAGTAGAAGCCCTTGCACCAGCAGTTCGTGGTGGAAAGCCTTCAAAAGAGAATCTATCTGTTGGTAATCCTGAAAGCGCGATTGCCGTAGTTACAGCGCTGGGCCCAGGTATGACCAAAACTTCTAACCCTTGGGCAATTGCATCTCTCATTAATCTAAAGCCTGGATCACTAATGGTCGGCATGCCTGCGTCTGAAACTACTAAGACTGTTGCTCCATTTTTTAACTCAGCAAGAAGTTCTTTTGCTCGTTCCTCTTCATTACCTTCAAAGAAAGATAAAACTTTGGCAGTGAATGTGACCTCAATATCTTGGCATAAACGATGAAAGCGTCTGGAATCTTCTGCAGCAATAATCGTTGCATCCGCAATTGCACTCTTCAATCGGCTGCTCGCATCACCAGGATTGCCCAATGGAGTTGCAGCTAAAATGAGCGTCATGGCGTAATACTCTCAGTATTTTTGATTAACTGCGCATACCCTTGACCGGTGACCGCCGCTATTGCCCCAATAATCATCGCAATTGCTTCATTTGTGCTGAGGCTGTTTAACTTAGGTTCACCAAAAGGATTTATCTTTGATGAGCTCTACTACGTAGATGGAGCCCAAGATTTTCTCAATTTTGGAGTGGAAGTTACGGGAGCAAATCCAGAGTTTATTGCTCACCCTCCATTAGGAAAATGGCTGATCGCTGCAGGAATAGCAATCTTTGGCGATAATGAATTTGGATGGCGATTTGCGACAGCAGTATTTGGGACTTTGCTCATTCTTTTGATTGCGCGTTTGGTCCATGTTCTTTTCTATTCACCAGTGTTAACGGCCCTTGCAGCTGGATTAATGGCCGTTGATGGCCTTTTACTTGTTCATTCGCGAACTGCTCTTCTTGATTTATTTTTAACTTTTTTTACTCTTTTAGGTATCTACTTGTGGAGTCGAAATAGACATTGGTGGGCAGGCTTTGCTTTTGGATTAGCTCTAGGATGTAAGTGGAGCGCAATTTATTTTATTGCAATCATAGTGTTGATAACTCTTTATCGAATTTTGGTCACACACGATATTCGCGAAACTCCTCGCAAGATTGCATTAGTTGTTACTCGATATGGCTTAATTCCTTTAACCGTTTACACCTTGACGTGGTTGGGTTGGTTTTTCTCTGATAGGGGCTGGGACCGACAAAGTTCAAGTAATCCGATTATTGCACTCGTTAATTACCATAAAGAGATACTGAGTTTCCATGTTGGTTTAACTGAAAAACACCCTTACCAATCGCATCCTTTAGGTTGGCTAGTTATGTTGCGTCCTACGTCTTTTTTCTACGACGCACCAAGTGGTTGTGGAAATGCCGAGTGTGCCCGCGAAGTATTAGCAATCGGAACTCCATTTTTATGGTGGATTGGCACAATCGCGATATTTTTTGTTGTTTACCGTTGGATTAAATCTTTGAGAAATCGAACTACAGATAATGCGGCAAATTTTGTTGTTATCGGATTAGTGGCAGGGTATCTACCGTGGTTTGCGCTGCCTGATCGAACAATGTTTACCTTTTATGCAATTATTATTCAACCATTTTTAGTTGTGGCCATTGTCTATTGCGCCAAATTAATGCTGGAAAGCCGCCTTAATCCTCTGCTTTCTCAAAGCATCGTCATAGGCGTATTTATTCTAATTTTTATCTGTTTTCTGTACTTCTTACCTTTGTTTACAGGTCAATTAATCACATATGAACAGTGGCAAAACCGAATGTGGTTTAGCTCTTGGATCTAAACATCAAATCTACGACGAGCCTCTAAGGCATCAGAGCTACAAGTAGGTTATTCGTTTGCAGCGCGAGATTGATTCAATCGCTCAACAGCTTCTTCTGCCAACTGTTGATCAAATATTTCATCACGAGATGGAGATGCCGCTGCCAATGCCTGCCTTTCAAGGAGTTCTTGTTCCTCAGTCCACTGTCCAGGTGTAGTCAGATCAATAACTCGCTTTGAAGGCACAGCTTTGGGTGCATTTATGTAAGTTGGCACTGGCACTTGTGTTGGTTGCCAAACGTTTTGATAAGTTGTAGAACCGCGTGGAACTATGACTACACCTTTAAGTTCGCGTTCTGACAAAGGTATCCAATGTTCTGTGCTTTCTTTTGGTTGCACAACTTCAGCTAAGTTAGTTGCAGAAAAACCAGCACTTCGACGATGCAGTTGCGTGACTCGACGCTTATGCAATTGGTCAGCAATCACATGTCGTCGCACATTTGCAATATAAACCAACATTGCAGAAAGTGGAACGAGTGCATATAGAAATGGCATGGTATTCATAAAGCCTCCAACAATCGTTGTGACAATTGAAAATGCAATAATTGTAAAAATTATTCTTCGTCGCAAAAGTAATTGTCGAACTTTTGCTTCTCTATCTAAATCAATGTGTATTGCTCCCGACGAGCTAGCACCGCCTGGTGTTTGCGCGGCTACTACTCGAAGTGCAGACTTAAACTGCTCAACTGATTTTCCAGAGAACTCATTACGGTCATGGATCCAGCGGGGTGCAAAATAAGCAACCCACATCCCGATGATTGCTAGATAGATCAGACCCGAAGCCATAATGGTAAATCTTAAAGAAGCCCTCACATTTTTCGGGGATTTAAGCACTCCTAAAAGCCAGGATTTTCCTTTACAAAAACTATGTGATCTCGCCAGTCTCCGTCGATATGTAAGTATCTGGGTCTTTGCCCCTCAAGAATATAGCCAGCCTTTTCAGCCACTTTTCTAGAAGCTGCATTTTCAGGGCGCAAATTAATTTCTATGCGATGCAGCTTTAACTCTTGAAAAGCATATTGAGTAAGCATTTGTACGGCCATTGTTGTGTATCCACGATTGGCAAAATTGCGGTCTATCCAATAGCCAATGTGACCACCGCGCATTGCACCGTAAATCACGCCACCCAAAGAAATTTGTCCAATTAAGTTGGGTCCTTTCCAGATAGCAAAGGAAAAAGATCGACCATGGCGAGCTTCGTTTTGAAGTGATCGCACCATGCCTATGTAGGTTGGAAGTTCTGCAATGTTTTCTTGGCTAATACTGGGAATCGTTGCCTCCCAAGGAGACAACCAATCTCGATTTTCCGCTCTTACTCGATTCCACTTCTGCCTATCTCGAAATCGCAAGGGCCTTAGAGTGATCTCATCATCAGTTAACTCAATTGGCCAAGCTCGTCTCATGATTGCCTCTATATATCCTGGTTAAACCCTAGATATATCGTCGCTCAAGAACTACAACATTTACACGATCACCAGTTTTAAATGAAGTGTCTGCTTCTGAGATAGCGATGAATGCATTTGCATCAGAAAGAGTTGATTGTTCGTCTTGAGATTCCAATGGTGTTACTGACTTGCCATCTTCAGCTAAAACTGCACGAATGTAGGAGCGCATTCCTTCTGTCGACTCAATTGGCTTTTCCAAGGATGCCTTCACAGATGGCCGATGGATTGTTGCTGCCCCCAACATTGTTCTGATCATCGGGCGAACAAAAAGTTCAAATGAAATATAAGCAGCAATCGGATCACCGGGCAGTGTTACAACCGGAGTTTGGTCTGGACCGATCACGCCATAGCTATGGCGACCGCTTGCCTCAATTGCCATATCAACTGTTGTAATCGAGCCTAGGGAAGAAAGGGTCCGTGTGATGAGATCAAATGAATCATCGTGTCGCTCTCCAGAAATAATTATCAGATCTGCGCGCACTAATTGATCTTCAATTACTTTCTTCAGTTCTTCTTCTGTTTCTGGAATTGAATGCACGCGGTATGCAACAGCACCTACTTCACGTACTGCTGTTGTTAAAAGCCAGGAGTTAGTCTCATATTCATCACTCGAATTTTTAAGTTGTTGGCCAGGTTCAACAAGATCTGGTCCTGCTGAAAGTACAACGACGCGTGGATGCGGTCTTGTTGGTAAGTGATCACGACCGATCGAAGCGGCTAAGCCAATTTGAGTTGATCGGATTCGCGCACCAGATCGCAAAACTAATCGATCCCCGGCATAAATATCTTCGGCCAATGTCGCCCCATGAGCATCTAATAAGGACATCTCAAAAGCCTCAAGGGGCTTACAAATAGAAAGGAGTGAAGTAAGAAACTCATCCACCCGCGTGTGTTCTGGCATAATCAAACCCTACTTCTATTAAGTTTTATCTTTGGGATTTCATGGGAGATTCAAATGGGCGTTGACAAACAGCAGATAAGGCAGCGGGCACGCCGCGATCGTTTGCAAAAATTCATTCCATCAAACTTTAATGTGATTTTGAAGGCCCCAGAAATTCAAGCTGCTACAGGTATTGCTTCCTATATTTCCTATGAAACCGAGCCAAGCACCGAAGAGATAAATCAAGCATTTTTGCGAAGTGGGAAAAAGCTCTATTTGCCGAGAATTAATGGGGATCTTCTTGAGTGGGTAAATTGGAATGGTGAACAGAGTTCACTTCGTGCAAAGAAAAAGATTCTTGAACCTACTGGTGATGCAATAGCGGATTTGTCAGTAATCACAGCGATTGTCGTACCGGCATTACGCGTTGATCAATCGGGTTTTCGCCTTGGACAAGGTGGAGGTTATTACGATCGATCTTTGCCGGCGCTCAATGCTTGGAAAGTTGGATTGGTGTATCCGGGTGAACTCTCAAGTGAAGAGCTACCTCATGAATCACATGATGTTGCATTAGATGCAGCCGCAACGCCTTCGGTTCTTATTCGCTTTAAAAGATAGAGACCGCTGAAGTTTCCATCTCATCTGGGCTGGGCCCAACCATTCACTAACCGTTAGGTAAATTGCGAGCCATTACAACGCGTTGAATTTGATTAGTTCCCTCATAGATCTGAGTTAACTTTGTATCACGCATCATTCGCTCAACTGGATAATCACTGACATACCCATATCCACCTAAAACTTGGATTGCATCTTGTGTAACTTTCATGGCCACATCACTTGCAAGGCATTTACTTGCGGCAGAGAAGAATCGAAGATCTTTCTCATTATTCTCACTTTTAACTGCTGCTGAATAAGTCAAAAGGCGTGCTGATTCTATGTTCATTGCCATATCGGCCAACATAAATTGAATCGCTTGAAAATCAAAAATTGGCTTACCAAACTGGTGGCGCTCGTGCGCATACTTTGTTGCGACATCAAATGCACCTTGTGCCAAACCAATTGCTTGTGCAGCAATTGTTATACGAGTGTGATCAAGGGTGTCCATTGCCAAAGCAAAACCTTTTCCAACTTCACTAATGCGACGATCATCACTAAGTTGAACATTGTCAAAGTAAACTTCACGAGTTGGTGAACCGCGCATTCCCATTTTCTTTTCTGGGGCGCCAAATGAAACACCTGGATCTGATTTTTCTACAATGAATGCTGTTATTCCTTTTGTTCCAAGTGATGGGTCACCCTGGGCGATCACAGAATAGAAATCTGATTCTCCGGCATTTGTGATCCACTTTTTACTTCCGTTTAAAACCCAACCATCTCCAGATCGCTCTACTTTTGTGCGAAGAGCAGCCGCATCTGATCCTGCCTCTGACTCAGAAAGGCAGTAAGAAAATCCTGATCCTTTAACTAACTGAGGAAGCCAACGCTTTTTTTGATCCTCATTACCGCCAAGCAATAATGGAACAGATCCCAATTTATTTACGGCAGGAATCAGAGAAGAAGAACCACACACTCGCGCAACTTCCTCAATAATCAAAACTGTTGCAAGCGCATCTGCTCCATCGCCCCCATACTCTGATGGAACATGCGCAGCAAACAAGCCGTTCTTAATCAGCGCATTTTTGGCTTCAACAGGAAAGCGATGCTCCTCATCAACTGCCTGTGCATGAGGTGCAATTTCTTTTTCAGCCAAAGCTCGCACGCTTGTACGCAACTCTTTATATTCGGAAGGAAGATCAAATACGTTGTCCATTAGGAACCATTCTTGTCGCGTTGAGCAAGCTTTTGCAGATACAAATTATAGTCGGCTAACTCATCTGGCTGCCCCATGGCTGCGCTACGAGCGATGTTTCGGTCTAACCTCTTACTCTCTCGAGAATCATCACGCATCCATTGAATAAATGTGGCAATCAAAGCCAAAAGAATCGGGACTTCACCCATTGCCCAGCCAATCGATCCTCCGAGTTTTTGATCTGCTAATAAATCTCCAACCCAAGGCGTCTGAAGTGATGCGTAATAGCCCTTATCGATCAATGTTGTAGCCGACATTAAGGCCACTGAGAAAAACGCATGAATACTCATCGCGGCAAATAGAACAACGATTCGAAGTAAGTGTGGAATCTTTCGCGGATTTGGATCAACACCGATTATTACAGAAAAGAATAGATACCCGGCAGCAAGGAAGTGAAGAGTCATAAACAAATGACCAACGTGACTAGACATCATGATTGCAAACAAATCTGTGAAATAGAGAGCAAATAATGAGCCATCAAAAATGATGAGTGCAACTATCGGATTTGTGAAGATAATCCCAACTTTAGAATGTAAAACTGCAATCAATGACCCTCTTACTCCGCGCTCTTGAGGATTGCGCCCTTGAGGCAATGTGCGTAAAGCTAATGTAATTGGTGCTCCAAGAACTAAACCAATTGGTGCAATCATTCCTATAACCATGTGCGAAATCATGTGATACGAAAAGGAAAAATTCGCATAAAGCCCTAATCCACCACTGGTTGCAAAATCAACTGCAGATATTCCCAGTGCAAAGGCGATTGTTCTACCTACTGGCCACTTGTCTCCTCGTTTTGTAAGAACTACGACACCCTTTATGTACAGGGCAACGAGCATAACTAGTACGCCAATTATCAAGGAATTTGGTTCGTACCCAAATAGCACACGTGACAAGGTTGGTTCACCTGGTGTGTTTATTCCAACGATTGAAAGTGCTGCACTAAATTCCTGTTCGCCAGGACGATCCGGAGAAGCATTTGAGCTTAACCAGGATCCCATGACAACAGTTATGCCCATTATTAACGCTTCAATTGCAAGGAGTCTTCCAAAACTAAGCCAGTTGATTTCGCTCTTTTTTTCTAAATTCTTACGGTGTAGATAACCGAACCAAATTAATACTATTGTTGCGATCGATTTAGCAATGACAATCCGTGCATAAGATGAATCCCAAGCATCAACAAAATTAAGCCGAGCCCATGCATTTACAACTCCGCTTAAAACGACAGCAATTGCAGACCAAAGTGCTAGCTGACTAAACCTTGGAACAGCTATTGCTCGATCTGTAGATGAAAGAAAAGCTATTGCAAAAACTCCTCCGACCCACAAACTCAGGGCAATAACATGGATGACTAACGATCCAATGACCAACATGTGTGAGCCGCTTGATGCCGCGTGACTTTGAAAAACAGGTGCAGTAATTCCTGCTAAAGCAATCAACATCAAAACTGTTGTGCTAATTACAGAGCGGACCTTAAAGGCAGCCATCAAGACAATAAGTGCAACTAATGCCTGAACAGCCAAATATCTACCCAGAGTAATTTGTGTAACAAATGATCGCAGAACTGTTACATCCAACGCATCTTGAATTGAACTTGCCAAAATAGTTGCAAGGGTAAGAACTATTGTTCCAATTGATCCAATGAGCCACACCAATGCAGAAATTTTCAGGAGTGAACGTAACTTTTCACTCGATGTAGAAAATCTTCCACCTACATCAAGTAGTAGAAAAGCCATGGCTAACAGTGAACCGACGGCAGCGAAAGATCCAGCAAGTTGTAAAAACTTGAAACTAAGAGTTAATGAGCTCATCTTTCGCTAAAGAGTTTACGAGCGTATAGCGATAGACCGATGGTAACAATGACAGCACCGACAAGAAGTAAAATTACAAATATATTGGTAGCCCAACTGCTACTAGCTGGTGATTGTTCCTGAGTGGGCTCCGGACTTGGTTCGATAGGTGCAATATTACTTGGCGCTAAATACTTAAAAGAGAAATTACCTTCTAAAGGTACATCGCCATCAGAGAGTAATGAATAAGTCACTTTATACATTCCGGTTACTACAAGTGTTTTCAACCCAACTGATGCACTTAGATCTGAAATTGAAATTGTTCCATCATCTACTCGATCACCATTTGGATCTTTAACTGTAATGACATTTGCATCTACGGCGTCAGCTAAGAGCGGAAGTTCTCCTGTAATTGTGACATTTGTCGGCGAAACAGAAACTGTTGAACCGCTAATTGGAGACGTGCTCACCAAGGTATTTGCGCTTGCAGAGTGTGCGCCAAAAGTGAGAAAGCTAAATGAAAGCAGCACTGCTAGCGCAGAAAAACGAACCGTAACTTTTTTCATCTCTACTTCCTCTCAAATTTCATGGTTGCGGCACATGGAACCGCCTCAATTCGCTCCAATCGTCTCATCTCTTTACAATTAATGCATACCCCGCAAAAAATGCGGCTACTAAACGGCCAGTGAACGAACGGCCAGTGAACGAACGGCTAGTACTGGGATAGGAGGAGCCAAGATGCCTACATATCAATATGCATGCGTCGCGTGTGGCCATGAGTTTGAAGTGGTCCAAAGCTTCTCAGATGAATCTCTGACAAAGTGTCCAGAGTGCCAAGGTGAGATTCGAAAGATTTATTCGGCGGTTGGCGTGGTCTTTAAAGGTTCTGGTTTTTATAAAACTGAT
>WLED01000021.1 GCA_009704445.1 Actinomycetota bacterium | reverse complement strand
GTAATTGACTACTATTGACGTTGTGGCTGACTACAAGGTTTCTTATGCGCCGCCTGTCGGCAAGCCGTTGGGTTCAAATAAGACAATCAAGTTTATAAGCTCTGTGCTTATTCCGCTCATGACCTTGATTTCAAAAAAGAATTGGCGCGGCAGTGAGAACATTCCGCGTTCTGGAAAGATAATCATTGCCAGTAATCATGTTTCTTACATGGATGTACTTTTCTTTGGACACTTTCTCTACGGTAATGGTCGTGCCCCTCGTTTCATTGGGAAAGAGGGCGTATTTAAAATTCCAGTAATCGGCAAACTTCTTTTAGCTGCAGGTCAGGTTCCAGTAGTTCGTGAAAGTAAGGATGCATCAAAAGCAGTGCAACATGCCGTTAAGTTATTAGAAGCTGGTCACTGTCTTGGAGTTTATCCGGAAGGCACTTTGACACGAGATCCAGATGGTTGGCCCATGGTGGCAAAAACCGGACTGGCACGTCTTGCGATTATCACCCAAACCCCGGTTATTCCCGTGGCCCAATGGGGCACGCAGATAATCATGCCAACCTACGAGAAGAAAATTAAGCTCTTTCCCCGTACTCCAATTAAGATCTTGGCAGGTAAACCGCTAGATTTTTCACCCTGGTATGGAAAAGAAAATGATCCAGAAGCACTTGTGGAGGCAACTGCCTTTGCAATGCGAGCGATCACCGAGCTATTAGAGCAGCTTCGGGGGCAGAAACGACCAGTGGAGATTTTTGATCCTCACAACTCAGATCTACCCCGGACAGGTAACTTTAAGAAGGCAAGGAAGAGATGAGCAAAGTAGTTGTTTTGGGCGCCGGACAATGGGGCTCAACTTTGGCACAAGTTCTAGGTGATGCAGGCAACCATGTACTGATCTGGGGCCGTGATCAAAAAGTTGTGGATGAGATTAATACGTCCCACACCAACTCTAAATATTTAGGTGAGAATGTTTTGCCAGTTGGCTTAAAGGCAACAACAGATCTAAAGGAAGCTTTTGATTACTCCAACATTTATGTAGTCGCAATTCCAGCTCAAGTGTTGCGAGAGAATCTCATTGTTTGGAAACCATTAGTTCAACCTAATGCAACCTATATAAGTACGCTCAAAGGAATTGAAGAGAGCACTTTGTCTCGAATGACAGAGATTATTGAACAAGTTTTAGAGACCAAAAACGTAGCAATCATAACTGGACCTAATCTTGCCAATGAACTTATCTTGCGCCAGCCAGCTGGTGCAGTTGCAGCAGCACCAACTATGGCGATAGCAGAAAAAGTTCAGAATCTATTTTCAACTCCGTATTACCGGGTCTATCCATCGGTTGACGTTTTGGGATGCGAGCTTGCAGGTGCCATCAAATCTGTAATCGCATTGGCAGTGGGAATGTCAATCGGAATGAATTTAGGTGAAAACACTCAAGCAATGTTGATTACTCGAGGATTAAATGAAGTGGCAAGGTTGTGCGCAGCCCACAAAGCTGATCCACTCAGTGCTGCAGGCCTTGCCGGAATGGGAGATCTTGTTGCAAGTTGTGGATCACCTTTATCTCGCAATAGAACATTCGGTGAAGTTCTTGGGCGAAGTGGTTCAATGGAGATCGCCCGAAGAGATGTTGCAAAAACTGTGGAAGGAGTTGCATCTTCAAGTGCGGTGCTTGAAATTGCCCACCGTGTGGGAGTTGAAGTACCCGTAATTGAAGCTGTGGCGGATGTAGTTACTCAAACTATTTCTCCCTCCCAAGCGCTGGATCGACTCATGGAGATCAGTATCAAGACTGAAAATTTCATCCAATGACAAAGAAAAAGATCGCCATTATCTGCGGCGGTCCAAGTAGTGAGCATGAAGTTTCAGCTCTATCGGGTGCGGGTGTTCTATCAGGTATAGATAAAAAATTATTTGATCCGGTGCTTATTGGAATAACTAAATCTGGGCAATGGGTTTTACTGCCCAACGACTATCCATTAGCAATCAGTAATGGAGCTATGCCGACTATCGAATTAACTAGCAACCAGATTGAGCTAACAGAGAATGGCTTTGAATTAAATGGAGCCCCTTTCCAGGTTGACTGCGTCTTTCCAGTTTTGCATGGTGAATTTGGTGAGGATGGTCAAATACAACAGTTGCTTGAAAATTGCGGAATCGCCTATGTTGGAAGCGGAGTTGAAGCCTCGGCTCATGCCATGGATAAATCGATTGCAAAAGCGATTTTTGCCAAGAATGGATTATTAATTGCCGAGGGCGTAGAGGTGACTGCTCTTAATTGGCAGAAATTAACTAGAGATCTTGTTTATCCAGTGTTTGTGAAGCCTGCCAGTGGTGGCTCAAGTCGAGGTACTCATAAGGTTAAGAACTCACATTCACTCGAAGCTGCTATCTCTGATGCTCTTACTTATGATGACAAAGTATTGGTCGAACAAGCAATCGATGGGCGCGAAATTGAGTGTGCAGTAATCGAACGCGAAGGCGTTGTTGAAGCTTCAGTTGTGGGTGAGATTATTGTTAACCCAGCTTTTGAGTTCTATGACTATCAAGCTAAGTATCTAGACAGTGCAACTACTGCGCAGATTCCAGCAAAGATAGACAATGCGGATTCTTTAAAGATTGCCGATCAAGCAAGGAAAGCTTTCGTCGCTTTAGGGTGCAGAGGCCTAGCGCGATGCGATTTCTTTTATACGAGCAAAGGAGAAATTGTAATAAATGAAATTAACACGATGCCTGGATTTACAGGTACATCTGTGTATCCAAAACTCTGGGCGGCAAGTGGCGTTGGATATACGGAATTAATCTCGATACTAATTAACTCTGCACTTAAAGACGCTTAAGAAAACTTAAAACGCGCGCGTTAGCTCAGGTGCGTTACTGGGCAAGTCAATGTTCGAGTAATACCAGGGATTCCTTGAACTTTAGCTAAAACAAGTCGACCAAACTCTTCCATGCTCTCAGCCTCTGCACGCATGATTACATCGTAAGGACCAGTTACACCTTCAGACAGTGTTACTCCAGGGATTTTCGCCGCCGCATTGGCAACTCCTGCTGCTTTTCCAACTTCAGTTTGGATCAAGATGAACGCCTGTACTGACATGTGAGAAACCTTTCCGTTTTCAATCTGAATTCATTTAAATTCCAAGGAATCTGTTGATTTCCAATTGTATGGTCGTGCGTAAACGCTACCGCAGAACTTCCAATTCTCACTAGTCGATTAGGCTAGGGGGCATGAACTTCGATGAGGCGGGCGTAATCCAACTGCTGACCGGCATTTTTGGGAGCAGCCATCGAGGGGTCGATATTGGAATTGGTGATGATGGGGCAGTGGTCAAAACCAGCGATAGAACCGTGGTTACAAATGATGTTGCTGTAGAAGGTACACATTTTCAAACAGAGTGGAGCAGCGCCTTTGAAATTGGACGAAAAATTACTGCGGCCAATCTTGCAGATGTTTATGCAATGGGAGGCCAACCGCAGTATTTGGTTGTGGCACTAACTTTAACGGGAGAAGAATCTTTAGATTGGATAGAAGAGTTAGCCCAGGGAATAGCCCACGAAGGCAACAGTTGTGGGGCAGTAGTTGTTGGAGGCGACCTTGCAAAAGGAAAGAATAAGAGCATTTCAATTACTGCAGTGGGTAGTGTTCAGGTTCCGATTAAGCGTTCAGGTGCACAGGTGGGCGATGAAATTTATCTCTCATCACTGCCTGGTTGGTCAGCTGCAGGGTTAGCGATACTTCAAAGTTCGATCACTTCTGGTTCTGAATTAATTGGTGATAGCGACTTTGCCAACCATGCTGTCAGTGAATTCTCTGCACCAACAGTCGACTATACAGAGGCAGTGGCCTTTGCCTCATCTGGTGCTCATAGCTTGACTGACATCAGTGATGCCTTTGTGATTCAAGCCAAGCAGATGGCTGATGCATCACACGTTACCTTTGAAATTGATCAAAATCTGATCACAAAAAATATTGAGTTTGAGAGTTTAAAAGAGTTAGCAGATTTACTTGAAACTGATGTATGGCAGTGGATCTTTGCTGGAGGAGAAGACCATGTCTTTTTGGCAACAGGAAAGAATCTCAATGGCTTTAAAGTTGGCAAAGTAATCGAAGTTATTGATGGGCAAAGTCTTACTGGTATAGAAATGAAAAAAGCGCCAGATACCTGGCGCCATTTTCAATAAAACTAAATTGAATTAACGAACGACTTTTCCAGCCTTAAGGCAAGAAGTGCAGACGTTTTGTCGCTTTGTGCTTCCACCGACAAGAGTGCGAACGCGTTGAATATTTGGATTCCAACGACGACGTGTCTTTACCTGTGAGTGTGAAACGTTGTTACCAAAGCTGGGGCCTTTGCCACAGATATCGCATGTTGCTGCCATGGCAGAACTCCTTTAAATGTTTGTCATGAATCATGTTCTCTAGCGGTGCTTTTCGAACAGGGCGTAAGGGTATCGCGTAGACAGGGGCAGATGCCAATTCGTCACCAACAGGGGATAAAGAGGCCCAGGTACGCGAGGTTTTGCTCAAAATTTGAGGAGTCAATTCCTAAGAATTTCACAATCTCCTACCGCATAAAGGGGAGAATAAACCCGTGGCAACTCTCGAGAATAAGGTCTCATCGGTAATTGGAGACAGGACCGCAAAGGTTTTGGAGGCCACTTTTGGTGTAAAAAACATCGGAGATCTGATGAGACATTACCCGCGGCGATACATGGTCCGCGGAGAGCTATCGGATATCTCGCAGTTAAATGAAGGAGATGAAACAACCATCCTTGCGCAGATCTATTCAGCAACAAATAGACCAATGCGCGGGCGTAAAGGAAGCATGTTAGAAGTAATCGTTACTGACGGCACCGACAAACTTTCTCTCACATTTTTTAATCAAGCCTGGCGCGAAAAAGACTTAAAGGTTGGGCGACAAGGTTTGTTTGCAGGCAAGATTGGTGTTTTTAACAATAAGAAACAGTTGACTCACCCCGACTACGAACTGATTCCAGATGGTTCTGATGTGGACACGGCGGTTGAGGGTTTTGCCGGCAAGTATTTACCCGTCTATCCAGCTTCTTCCAAACTTCCTTCGTGGAAGATTTCACAGTGCATGCAATTGGCCATCGGTTCACTTGAAGAGGTTGAAGATTTTCTACCTGAAACAATTAGACAAAAGCATGGGTATCCAACTTTGCATCAAGCTTTAGTTCAACTGCATCAACCTGCAGATCTAGACCATGCCGAGTTAGCACGAGAGCGCTTGACCTTTGATGAAGCATTTTTGCTGCAATCTTTGTTGGTATTGCGTCGAAATGAACTCAAGAAGCTCAATTCAAATCCCATCAAGAAAATTGCAGCAGGATTACTAGATTCATTTGATAAGTCACTTCCGTTTCAACTCACTGCCGGTCAGTTGCACGTTAGTAAAGAGATTGAATCAGATTTAGCCCAGTCACATCCCATGCACCGACTGCTCCAAGGTGAAGTTGGTTCAGGAAAAACAATCGTGGCCCTGCGAGCGATGCTTGCAGTTGTAGATTGTGGAGGACAGGCGGCATTGCTTGCTCCAACTGAAGTGCTGGCCGGTCAGCATCTTCGGACTATTTCAAAATTATTAGGTGATCTCTCCCAAGGCGGGATGTTGGGCGGAAACGAAAATGCAACTCGAGTAGTTCTTTTGACTGGATCACAAAGCGCTGTTGCTCGAAAAGAATCACTTGCAATGGCTGCAGATGGTGTTGCAGGTATTGTGATCGGAACACATGCATTACTCGGCGAAAAAGTAGCTTTTAAAAATCTCGGATTGATTGTTGTTGATGAACAGCATCGTTTTGGTGTGGAGCAACGTGATGCACTCAAAGAAAAAGCAATACTCCCTCCACATCTATTAGTAATGACTGCCACTCCAATACCGCGTACTGTGGCAATGACTGTTTTTGGTGATTTAGATGTTTCAACTCTTCGAGAGCTACCTTTAGGTCGTCAACCGATAACAACTCATGTCGTTCCGGTTAAGGAAAAGCCTCATTACCTCGAGCGGACATGGCAACGAATTAAAGAAGAAGTGGCACAAGGACATCAGGCTTACATCGTTGCTCCCAGAATATCAGCCGGAGAGGAAAGCAATTCAGATGCCGATTTGGATTTTCTTTTCGGGGAAGAATCAGATGAGATAGCAGCAGTTGAGGAACTTGCTCCCTTACTTCATTCTGGAGCTTTAAAGGGATTGCGCATAGCTGTTTTACACGGACGTCTTTCCTCGGAAGAAAAAGAAACAACTATGGAGGCATTTTCAAAAGGCGAGATAGATGTTTTGGTCTCAACTACGGTTATAGAAGTTGGTGTTGATGTAGCTAATGCAACAATTATGGTAATTATGGATGCTGATCGCTTTGGTGTTTCACAACTTCATCAACTGCGTGGTCGAGTTGGTCGCGGTACTTCACCCGGCCTATGTCTACTTGTAACTTCTAGTGAAGATTCCTCTCCTGCTCGTCAACGATTAGACGCAGTTGCCAAAACCCTTGATGGATTCGAGCTCTCACGAATAGATCTAGAACAAAGAAGAGAAGGTGATGTTCTAGGGGCATCTCAGTCAGGAACGAGATCGCATTTGAGATTGCTTCGAGTGCTCCGTGATGAAGAGTTGATTGAACAAACAAGGCAAGATGCACAGGATCTAATCTCAACAGATAAAGAGTTATCCAGTTATCCTGCCTTAAAATTAGAATTGGCTAAGTTGCAACGCGATCAAGCAGTTGATTATCTAGATAAGGGGTGAGCAGTTGCGAATAATTGCTGGCGTAGCTAAAGGCAGAAATTTAGGAACTGTGGCAAATGCAACAAGGCCCACTTCTGATCGCGCACGTGAGGGCCTTTTCTCATCCCTTGCATCCGAGTTTGGAACTTTCGAAGGGTTACGAGTACTAGATCTTTTTGCAGGATCAGGTGCAATAGGTCTGGAATCACTTTCTCGAGGGTCCACACTTGTTCATGTTGTTGAAAAGGATGAACAAGCGATTAAAACTATAGAGGCCAATTATGAGTTAGTGAAAAAATCTAACCCACATGGGAAACTGCAAATATTTGGAATGAGTGTTGAACGCTTCCTCAATGATCGACCAAAGGAGAAATACCACCTGATCTATGTAGATCCTCCGTATGATTTTTCTAACCAAGAAGTTGAAGACATTCTCAGTAAATTACACGATCATGATTTTTTAAACAGCGATGCATTTATTGCAGTAGAGCGCAATACAAGGACGGATCAATTCATTTGGCCCGATGCCTTTATCCCAGCGCGAGAGCGAAATTATGGTCAAGCCACCATCTATTACGCCAATTTCCAGCCCTAAAAATGGATTACTCGCTCTTCTATTGCTAGCGTTTGACCTATGAAGCGCGCCGTATGCCCTGGATCCTTTGATCCAATCACTTACGGGCACTTAGACATCATTGAACGCGCTGCCCAGCAATTTGATCATGTAGTTGTTGCGGTCCTAGAAAATCGAACTAAGGCATCGCTTTTTACGGTCCAAGAACGCATAAAGATGATTAAAGAAGTTACCGGTAAATTTCCAAATGTTTCAGTAGATTCCTGGAGCGGTTTACTGGTTGATTACTGCAAGAGCAATTCAATTCAAGCAATTGTTAAAGGATTACGCGCTGTTACTGACTTTGATTATGAACTACAAATGGCTCAAGTGAATTTACAGGGGTCAGGGGTTGAAACAATGTTTATGGCAACTTCACCGACTCATTCATTTTTATCATCATCTTTAGTTAAGGAACTTGCCCACTATTCTGGCGATGTTTCATCTATGGTGCCACCATCAATCAATGAAGCACTCAAGCTTCGCATAGCAGGGGAGTAGATCATGGAATCGATTGAGAAGTTAACTTCAGCGATCACAATGATAGAAGAGGCCCGAGGAGTTCCTCTCTCTGCTAGTTGCGTTGTTCATCGTGCTGAGATACTTTCAATTTTAGATGCCGCTCGAGACGGGCTACCTTCAGATTTTGCATCAGCCCATTCAATAATCGAAACTCGAAATGCAATCATCGAAGAGGCACGGTTGAGCGCCGAACAGATGATTGCGATAGCTCGAGAAGAAGTTTCGCAAATGGTTGAAAAAACATCAGTGGTGCAAATCGCGCGTGATGAAGCTCGCCAGATAATGCAAGAAGCTAGAGAAAATGCGGAACTCGAAAAGCAAGAAATTGAAGAGTACATAGATGGTCGTTTAGCGACTCTTGAAGTAATCTTAAATAAGACTTTAGATGCAATTAGCCGTGGTCGCGATCGTCTAGCTGGTGCAAACGACAAAGATATCTTGTCTCAACTGGCTGAAAAGGATTAGTGGGTTTAACCACAGAAATTTGATCCCATGAGCACTTCGCAGAAATCCTTTCAATTAAACACGTTCGAACTACCAAGGCGTGCGGGGGAGATGAAGGAGTACGCCTTAGATATTCAAGTTAATGAAAACTTTGGCATCAATCTCATTTCTGTTCCAGCAGGTCAGACGATTGAAGTCGATGCACGCCTAGAGTCGGTCACCGAAGGAATTCTCTTGAGTGCTGATGTTTATTCAGTTGCAAAAGGTGAATGCATACGTTGTCTAGATCCAGTTGAGATAGTTATAGAGCGCAAAATTCAGGAGTTGTACAACTATGAACCTACCAATGAACGTGGTAAAAAAAAGAAGCATGATCCTGAAATCGATGATCTAGATATTGAAGATGAGCTAATGATGCAAGGTCAGATTATGGATCTTGAAACTCCAGTTAGGGATGCAATAGTTCTTTCGCTGCCAATCAATCCACTGTGCAAGCAAGATTGCTTGGGTCTGTGCCCTGACTGTGGCGAAAAATGGGCCGGACTCCCGCAAGATCATGCCCACGAATCCATAGACGCACGCTGGGCAGGCTTAAAATCATTGGGTTCGGATAATCCCGATTTCAAGATTTAGTAGTTTTGAGGGATACTTACGCTCTTAGGTTAGGACGGCGATAAAGCCCGAAGAGCCTGTGTTTTATATAACTCGAATACTCGAGGAAACTGAAAGAAGAGGTTAGAAAAGTGCCAGTACCAAAGCGAAAAATGTCGCGTTCAAAGACGCGCTCTCGTCGTAGCCAGTGGAAAACAACTGCTGCTGCACTTTCTACTTGCGGGCAATGCCAGCAACCAAAACTTCAGCACACTGCTTGCCCAACATGCGGTACTTATAACCGTCGTCAAGTACTAGAGGTTTAATCTGAGTTCTCCGCTCGCTGAGCAGCTGGGAGTTGTTCTCGATCCAGCTTTGCTTGAATTGGCATTTACTCATCGATCTTTTGCTTATGAGTCAGGAAGCAAAGAGACAAACGAGCGTCTGGAATTTCTTGGAGACTCCGTACTTGGTTTAATTGTTACGGAAGCACTTTATAAACGCTACCCAGATTTTGATGAAAGTCGGCTTTCACCGCTTCGATCTGGTGTTGTAAACATGCGAGCTTTGGCTGAAATTGCACGGGGCTTAGAACTTGGTCAGTACATTCGTCTCGGTAAAGGTGAAGAAGTTACAGGCGGCAGGGACAAACACTCTTTATTGGCGGATGCTTTTGAAGCATTAATCGGTGCAATCTATTTACAGTTCGGCTTTTCAAAATGCTCAGAAATTGTAGAAAAGTTGATTACTCCAACGATGGATTCCGCTGTTGCTCGGGGTGCAGGCCTTGATGGAAAAACAGCGCTGCAAGAGTTAGCTGCCGCTCTTGGTAAAGGCGTACCTGAATATGTCGTTAGCGAAGAGGGACCTGATCACGATAAAAATTTCACAGCAATTGCGATGGTGGCAGGGCAAGTCCTTAGTCAAGGTGTTGGAAAGAGCAAGCGCGAGGCTGAACAAGTGGCCGCGCGCGGCGCATATGAAGCTTTAAAAACTGCCTTTCCACAGCCTTAAATCTACGGAAATCACGCGCTCGAAGCGATAGGTTTACCGCGTGTATTTGAAAAGTATGACGCTCAAGGGCTTTAAGTCCTTTGCTTCAGCAACCACTCTTCGACTCGAACCCGGCATTACATGCGTAGTCGGCCCCAACGGTTCTGGAAAATCTAACGTTGTGGATGCACTCACCTGGGTTATGGGTGAACAAGGCGCCAAATCTCTGCGCGGTGCCAAAATGGAAGATGTCATATTTGCAGGCACCAGTGGTCGCGCACCTCTTGGTCGTGCTGAAGTTTCTCTAACAATTGATAACTCAGATGGTGCGCTTCCAATTGAATATGCAGAAGTTACAATCTCTAGAATCTTGTTTAGAAATGGACAGAGTGAGTATCAAATAAATGGTGAAGCATCCCGTTTGTTAGATATTCAGGAACTCCTGAGTGACTCTGGAATTGGCCGCGAAATGCACGTCATTGTTGGTCAAGGTCAACTCGATGCAATTTTGATGGCAACACCAGAAGAGCGACGTGGTTTTATCGAAGAAGCAGCAGGCGTTCTAAAGCACAGAAAACGTAAAGAAAAGGCGTTGCGCAAGCTTGACTCAATGCAGGCAAATCTTGCACGTGTTCAAGATCTAACAGTAGAACTACGCAGACAGCTTCGCCCGCTTGGAAAGCAAGCTGAAGTAGCAAAGAAAGCTGCAACTATTCAAGCCGATCTTCGTGATGCAAAACTTCGCCTCTTTGCAGACGATTACATTTCTATGTCGAAAACATTAGAACTTGAGGTAGCCGATGAGAGCGCACTACGAGAGCAAAGAGCTGTAGTTGAACAAGAGCTAGACACTATTCGTCGCCGAGAAGAATCTTTAGACGCACAAGCTGCCATAGAAGGCCCTCAGCTTGTTGCGGCACAAGAACTTTTTTACAACTTAAACTCTCTGCGTGAAAAATTTCGTGGCACGCAAAGCTTGGCTCAAGAAAGATCTCGGTTTCTCAATGAAGAGGCAGAAGAGGCACGTTCAGCAGGACGCGATCCTCAAACATTAGATCTTGAGGCACAAGTACTTCGCGAAGAAGAACAAGAGCTTCGGGCTAATGTGGACCTTGCTAAGAACGCTTTGGCGCAAGCAACAGCTGAATTAGTTTCAGCTGAAGCACTTTTAAAAAGCGATGAAGACACTATTGCGGCGGCTATGCGCGCAATTGCAGATGCACGTGAAGGCACGGCCCGCCAAGAGGGTCACATTAAATCTTTAAATGCTCGACTTGAAGCAATTGCAGAAGAGATTGCTCGATTAACGAAGTCTCGTAATGAGGCACAGGCTCGAGTAGATCAAGCTCAACGTGAGTATTCGACATACGAGTTGGAGATAGCCAGTGCCGATTCTGGTGAGCTAGGACTGGATTCACTCTTTGAGAGTGCGAAGTCTTCTCTTGAATCTTCAAAGCAAAAACTTGCACATTTGATTGAGACAGAACGCGTTGCAGATCGTGAACGAAACGCAGTTGAATCTAAATTGGATGCAATAAAATTGACATCTGAGAATCGGGATGGAGCCTCCGCGCTCTTGAAAGACTCGCGTGGAGTTTCAATTATTGGCAGCGTTGCTGGGCTTATTGAGATTGATAAAGGTTGGGAAGCGGCAGCTGCGGCAGCGTTAGGTAACTTTGCAGATGCCGTTGTCGTGAAAGATCTCTCGTCGGCGGTAACAGCATTGACAACGCTACGCCGAGAAAATCTCGGACAAGCCGATGTTCTTGTGTATGAACCATCAATCAGCGCCAAACTATCTACCCCTTCTGGATTAACCTCAATTTCATCGTATGTTCGTTCCAATTCAATAAGCGAATTACTCACTTCTCTCTTATCAGGCATAGTTGTCGCAGAGGATGCAAACGCCGCAGAAGCAATTTTACGTTCTCACTCAGAGGTCATAGTTGTCACGCGAGATGGTGATGTTGTTTCCAAAGGTCGCGCAACAGGTGGCTCAAAGTCTTCGGCCTCCCTTATCGAAATCACAGCGCTCATAAGTGAATTAGAAACTAAACTGCAGGAAGTTATTCATGACTGCGATCGCTTGAAATTTGAAATTGCGGCAGTAAATGCAGAAGTAGCATCGAAACAGAGTGAGTTTGATTCAGCGCTATCAAGGCTCAATGAATCTGATGCTCGAATTGCAGCGTTAACGGAACAATTAGCTGTATCTGGGCAGAACATGAAATCATCGCTTGCAGAAGTTGAGAGATTAGATAGATCCATCGCTGAGGCAAATGCAACTAAATCTCGCGATGAAGGCGAGATTGTTATTGCACAAAACCAGTTGCAGCAGCGTGGTGAAGTCACAGAACCTGATCATTCACGTACGGAGCTCCTCAGAAGTCAAGTCTCTTCAGCAAGAACTGCTGAAGTTGAGGCACGCCTTGCAGTTAGAACAATCGAAGAAAGAGTTGATTCAGTGGCAGCACGTGCTCTTGGCCTAGAGCGTTCTGCCCAAGCCGAGCGCGATGCTTCTGAACGGGCAGTACTGCGTCGCAGTAATCGTGCGCGTGCTGCAGTTGTTTCTCAAGCAGTTGCAGAAGCAGCTTATGAAGTGCTTATTCACTTAGAGCGCTCTATTTCAAAAGCTGCAATCGAGCGCTCACGACTTGATGAATCACGTGTTAGTCGTGAAGGTGAAACTCTTGCAGTACGTTCTCGTGGGCGCGAACTAACGATTCAACTGGAATCACTTACTTCAAGTGTGCATAAAGATGAGATCGCTCGCGCAGAACAGAGATTGCGAATAGAAACCCTTGAGAGTAAAACCCTTGAAGAGTTTGGAGTTGATGCCCAAACTCTCATGAGTGAATATGGTCCAGATAAAGACGTACCAACTTTTTATGAAACTGATGAGGGCGAAATTATCTCAACAGAGATGATTCCATATAGACGTGATCAGCAACAAAAGAGATTGGCCTCTGCCGAAAGATCACTTACCTTACTAGGAAAGATCAACCCATTAGCACTTGAGGAATACACATCTTTGGAAGAAAGATTAAAGTTCTTGGCAGAACAGTTAGAAGATCTTAAGAACACGAAGAAAGATCTTTTAGACATCATTAAAGAGGTAGATGATCGAGTTCAATCGATTTTCATGGAGGCCTACCAAGAGACAGCAAAGCATTTTGAAGATATTTTCGCGCGACTATTTCCTGGTGGAGATGGACGTTTAATTTTGACTGATCCAGATAACCCCCTTACAAGTGGTGTAGATGTTGAGGCTAGACCTCCTGGAAAACGAGTAAAGCGTCTTTCACTTCTATCTGGTGGAGAAAAATCTTTGACTGCTGTTGCAATGCTGGTAGCGATATTTAAAGCCCGACCAAGTCCCTTCTATGTTCTAGATGAGGTTGAAGCCGCTCTTGATGATGTGAACTTGGGCAGATTACTCGGCGTATTAGAAGAGTTGCGTGCCAGTTCCCAGTTAATCATTATTACTCACCAAAAACGAACAATGGAAATTGCAGATGCTTTGTATGGTGTGACTATGCGCGGGGATGG
>WLED01000020.1 GCA_009704445.1 Actinomycetota bacterium | reverse complement strand
ATGGCTGGAACATTAATGATGATTGTGGATCGACTCATCTTCATCAACTCAGATCAGCTGTTATAAAAGAGGGAGCCGACCTAGGTGTGGCACACGATGGTGATGCCGATCGTTGTTTGGCTATTGATGCAGCTGGAAATGAAATCGACGGAGATCACATCTTGACGATTTTGGCGAGAAGTTTTAAAGATAGAGGCTTACTAAAGTCAGATACGGTAGTTGGAACCGTCATGAGTAATTTAGGTTTTATGCATGCAATGAGTGATTCAAAAATCAATGTTGTAACTACACCTGTTGGTGATCGTTATGTACTTGAAAACATGATCGAGCATGGTTATGTATTGGGCGGTGAACAATCTGGTCATGTGATTATGCGAAACCTTGCCAATACAGGCGATGGCTTATTGACCGCACTGCAGTTGATGCAAGAAGTAGTAAGAACTGGAAAAACACTTCAAGAGTTAAGTGCAACCATGGTTCGTTTTCCACAAGTTTTGATCAATGTAAAGAATGTAGACAAGAACAAACTGGACCAATCACAAGTGATTGCTCAAGCGGTAAAGAACGCAGAGGATCGAATGGGAGATTCTGGTCGAGTTTTACTTCGTGCATCAGGAACAGAACCGCTAGTAAGAGTCATGGTGGAAGCTTCCAGTGATAGCCTTGCTCAAGAGGTAGCATCGCAGCTAGCTGATCTGGTTAAGAGTGAACTTTCTTAATTGAGAAGTCACTTTAAACTCAGAATAGGTTTAAAAGGAAGAACTAGGAGTTCCTAATATGTGCGGAATTGTGGGTTACACAGGACCGCAGTCTGCATCGATTCCACTGATTGAAGGTTTAAGGCGTTTGGAATATCGAGGATACGATTCCGCCGGCATTGCACTTGGAACACAGGGAAAACTTTTTGTTGAGAAAAAAGCTGGAAAACTTTCTAATCTTGAAAGTGCACTTGATTCCTCTTTACCTTCTGTGCATTCTGGAATCGGACATACGCGATGGGCAACACATGGTGGCCCAACAGATCAAAACGCACATCCTCATCTAGATAATGAAGGAAAGCTTGCAGTAATCCACAACGGAATTATTGAAAACTACACAGAGCTTCGTATCGCTTTAGAGGCTAAAGGTCATAAGTTTTCATCTCAAACAGATACAGAATCAGTGGCCCATTTACTCAGCGACTTACGCAAAGAACATAAAGGTGATTTAACAAAGGCAATGCGTGATGCAGTAAAGGTCCTTCGGGGTTCATTTACTCTTCTTGCAATTCATGCCGATAAACCTGATGAAATTGTTGGGGTTCGACGTAACTCACCATTGGTTGTTGGAGTCGGTAACGGTGAAAACTTTATGGCATCAGATGTTTCTGCTTTCATTGAATACACAAAAAAAGCAATCGAATTAGGTCAAGATGAAATAGTCACCATGAATACAACATCTGTTGTGGTTACTGATCTGAATGGAAAAGTAATCACACCAAAAACCTATGAAATCTCATGGGATGCAACTGCTGCAGAAAAGGGTGGTTTTGCCCATTTCATGCTTAAGGAGATTTTTGAACAGCCTAAAGCAGTTGCAGATACTTTAATTGGGCGATTAAGCGATAACAATCAAATACTCCTAGATGAGCTCCATATGAGTAAGCAAGAAATCCAATCACTTAAAAAAATTACAGTCATTGCCTGTGGAACTGCCTACCATGCCGGCTTAGTAGCAAAGTATGCAATTGAAAAATGGGCAAAGATTCCAGTCGATGTTGAGATTGCAAGTGAGTTTAGATACCGAGATCCAATTATTGATTCAACAACTTTAGTTATCGCCATTTCTCAATCAGGTGAAACGATGGACACATTAATGGCTGTGAGACACGCAAAAGCCGCCGGTGCCAGAGTGCTATCTATTTGTAATACAAATAGTTCGACAATTCCACGGGAATCGGATGCAGTTTTATACACCCATGCCGGGCCAGAGATTGCAGTTGCTTCAACTAAAGCATTACTTACTCAGATTATTGCTGTCTACTTAATTGGATTGCATTTAGCCCAAGCAAATGGATCGCTCTCAGATAAACAGGTCCACGAAATTTATAATGAGCTCCTCGAACTCCCAGGAAAAATTGAGCAAATCTTAGAAACTGTTGAACCGTTAAGAGAATTAACTCGTAAGTTTGCAAAAAACGATACGGTTCTGTTTTTAGGAAGAAACATTGGTTACCCTGTGGCATTGGAAGGTGCATTAAAGCTAAAGGAGTTGGCCTACATTCATGCTGAAGGATTTGCAGGTGGTGAACTAAAGCATGGACCGATCGCATTGATTGATCAGGGAACTCCGGTGATTGCAATCTTGCCTGCGGGCAAAGAGCATGCACTAGATGAAAAAATGCTCAGCAATATTCAAGAAGTTAAAGCGCGCGGTGCTCGAGTTATTGTGATTGCAGAAGAAGGAGTTGTCGTTGAAGGGGCGGAGCATGTGATCACTATTCCAACCGCTCGTCCAATTTTTCAACCAATACTTGCAACTGTTCCATTGCAAGTTTTTGCATACGAAATGGCTGTAACACGAGGCAATGATGTCGATCAACCAAGAAATCTGGCAAAGTCCGTAACGGTTGAATAATGTTAGTTAAAGCTGCAATAAGAAGAAAGCAGATGTTTCGAGCTTTTCGCTGGTCGTTGCTTCTATTTTTTGGCTTTCTCCTAGTGACTCATCAAGTAATAATTAATGGTCCACTTGTTGCATACGATGAAGAGATTGCAAGCCAACCTCAACCAGAGTTTGAAGGAATACAAGGTTTCATTCTCAGGCGCCTTGATGACCTTGGACTTCGAAGCTTGACTGCAACAGTGCTTTTAATTGCCGCTGCATTTATCGCCTATCAGTTCAAAACATGGCGCCCACTTAACTTGGCAGTACTTTCGGTAGTTTTACTAAATTTAGTTGTTGGATCATTTAAGTTGATGTTAGGTCGCACAAAACCACGTGATGGCTTTGACCTTCTTCATGCCGGTGGCATGTCTTTTCCTAGTGGTCATGCATCCAATGCGGTTCTTTCTTGGGGGATCCTGGCCTACATCATTTATCGCTATGCAAAAGTAGATCGATATCAAGGAAGATTAGCAAGTGCCGGGGTGTTAACTATAAGTCTTACAGTCTGCATAGTTTCACTGATTCGTCGCACTCACTGGTTTAGTGACTTATTGGGCGGTTTGTTTATTGGTAGCGCACTATTAGTGGCAGTTATTGCTATAGATAGGTATGTTCCTTCGAAAAGTCAGTTGCACTAGAGTTCATCCATGTTTGAAAACCGCGCTGAAGCACGGATAGATCTTTCACGTCTAAGTGAAAATATCGAACTCTTAAAAAAGACGAGCAAGACAAAATTGCTAGCTGTTGTTAAAGCTGATGCATACGGTCATGGATTAGTGGAGGTTGCCAAATCTGCAGAAACCGCTGGTGCAGATTGGCTTGGGGTTGCATTACTAGAAGAAGCAATCACTTTGCGGAAAAACGGAATTACATCTCCAGTTTTGGCATGGCTTGTTCCACCAGGATCTGATTTTCAATCTGCAGTGAATTTAGGTATTGATCTTGCAATCGCAGATATCAGAGCATTGAGTGAAGTTTCACAATTAGCAAATAAACCAAGAATTCATATTGAAGTAGATACAGGAATGAGTCGAGGCGGCTTTTTAAATGAGTGGGAAGAATTCCTCACATCTGATTTTTCAAAAGTGGATATTGTGGGGATTTTTTCCCACTTTGCCCGAGCCGATGAGCCCTTAGAAAAACAAAATAGCGATCAATTAAATCAGTTTAAAAAGATGGTGAGCCAACTCGAAGCAGTTGGGGTCAAACCGAAGTTCAAGCACCTTTCAAACTCTGCTGCCACATTAATGAACCCAGATGCCACTTTTGATTTTGTTCGTACTGGAATTGCAATGTATGGTCTTTCACCCGATGTTAAAACACTGGGTGATAGCAACAAACTTTCACTCAAACCCGTTATGCAATTACGCGCAAAACTTCACCTTGTAAAAAATGTACCAGCTGGATCACCAGTTGGTTACGGCGCTACGCAGGTGACAAACTCTGCAACCAAACTGGGAGTTGTCGCCATGGGTTATGCAGATGGCATTCCTCGGACAGCTCTAAATGCAGGAGTATTTGTGAATGGTCGCAAGGCACCAATCATCGGTCGAGTTTCTATGGATCAATTCGTAGTGGATCTAGGTTCAGACTCTTCAGCCAAATCTGGGGATTGGGTGATTATTTTCGGTGATGGAACTCGCGGGGAGTACACGGCAGATGACTGGGGCGCTGCTTCTTCAAGCATAAATTACGAGATAGTTACACGAATTGGGCCTCGTGTGCCTAGAATCTACGCACCTCATGTCTACTAACTCACCGCTATTACACGCCAAGGGCGTTTCTATCTCCTTTGGTGGTTTGCGCGCACTCAATGATGTGCACTTGCAGTTAAACCACGGTGAAGTAGTGGGAGTAATTGGCCCAAACGGTGCGGGAAAGACCACTTTGTTTAATGCAATCTGTGGCCTAGTAGAACCAGATACGGGCTCACTCGAACTAGATGGCCATAAGCGTTCTTGGCCAAAACCATTTGAACTAGCTGATTTGGGAATCGCACGAACGTTACAAGGCGTTGGATTATTTCCTGAGTTAACAGTCCTAGAAAATGTCATGATCGGCGCACAAAAATTTGCAAAAACTGGTCTGATCTCTGCTGCTTTTGGATTTGATGTGCGCGATGAAGCCGAACTTCGAAATCGCTCAATTAATGCGTTAGAAAAAGTCTTTGGAACAACTTTAATGCACCGCCGTACAGACACTCTGTCATATCCAGATACAAAGCGAGTAGCAATTGCCAGAGCCCTGGTGTCAGAGCCAAAGATTTTAATGTTAGATGAACCAGCAGGCGGACTAGGTCCACGCGATATCGAATGGATGAACAATCTCATTCGAAATTTGACCGCAACTATGTCTGTATTAATCGTGGAGCACCACATGGATGTTGTTATGTCAGTGTGTGACCGTATCTACGTTTTGAATTTCGGGGAAGTAATTTCAAGTGGCACCCCAGATGTCGTTCGTCGCGACCCCGGTGTTATTGCGGCATATCTGGGAACAGGTGCTAAATGAGTCTTATTGTTAGAAATTTAAGTGTTGATCACGGCGCAATTAGAGCCATCGACAATCTCTCCTTTATTGTTGAGAAAAGAAGATTAACTGCCGTTATTGGCGCAAACGGTGCCGGAAAATCTACATTGCTTCGTACCCTGTCTGGATTAAATCAAGCCACCGCGGGAAAGGCCAGCTGGGGCGATCACAACTTATTAAAGGGTAAAGCAGAACTTCATGTTCGAAAAGGCGTCAGCCATGTTTCTGAAGGCAAGTCAGTAATTCCAGAATTAACTGTAGAAGAAAACTTGGAACTTGGAGCGCTATGGCGCAGAAATAAAAAAGAAGCCGAGGAAACTAAGAGATATGTTTTAGATCTTTTTCCACGACTTGGTGAGCGCTTAAAGCAGAGAGCTGACACGTTATCTGGTGGAGAAAGACAGATGCTTGCAATTGGTAGAGCATTAATGTCAAAACCACAGTTATTGCTTTTGGATGAACCTTCACTTGGATTAGCGCCATTAGTTGTTGAGCAGATTTTTCAAACAATTCGAGACATTGTTAACTCCTCAAGCATGACAGTTCTACTTGTAGAGCAAAATGCAATGGGTGCCCTCAAGATTGCCGATATCGGTGTTGTTTTAAATCTTGGAAAAATCGCAGCTATTGGACCAGCTGCTGATCTCATAGCCGATCCAGCCATCCGCGCTGCGTATTTGGGATATTAGGAGCAATCGTGAATCAATTTATTTCATCAATTCTTATTGGCTTTAGCCAAGGTTCCATTTACGCACTGATGGCGCTAGCTCTAGTTCTTGTATTCAGATCCACCAGAGTTGTGAATTTTGCACAAGCCGGTCAAGCAATGGTTTCGACCTATATTGGCTGGGAAGTTATAAATCGAACTGGGAGTTATTGGCTTGCGATCCCAATCGCAGCCCTTGGCGGGGCAATTCTTGCCGTGATAGTTCAGAATTTCTTGATGCGTCCACTTTCAAAACGCACATCAGAGGGAGCTATTGCACCTGTTGCAAATATTATTGTCACTTTAGGTTTGCTTGGCGTTTTACATAGTGGAGCAGCAATTATCTGGGGAAGTGAAGAAAAACTCTTAACTTCACCCGTTTCAACAAATGGCTTTAAAATTGGTGAGAATGTTTATCCATTTTCAGCAACTGATGTTCTAATTATCATCACAAGCGTTATCGTAATGCTTATATTCGCCTTTATCTTTAAGAAAACTAATCTTGGTCTTGCATTACGTGCAGCAGCTTTTCAACCTGAGATTTCACGGTTAGCTGGAATTAGAGTTGATCGAGTGCAAACAATTGGTTGGGCCTTCTCTGGAGCTGCAGGTGCGGTTGCAGGCGTCCTGATCGCACCTGGAAGCTATTTGAATCCTTACTCACTTGATATTTTACTTGTTTTTGGTTTTGTTGCTGCCGTCATTGGTGGACTTGATTCGCTAGTCGGCGCAGCAGTTGGTGGAATTGTCTTAGGCTTAACTTTGTCATTTACTTCGCAATATGTAGGTACTGCTTTAACTTTTGTTGTGCCATTTGTAGTACTTCTAGTCGTCTTACTTCTAAGGCCTAATGGTCTACTTGGCGGAAGGAGTTCACGAAATGCATAATCACCATCGACGTCGATTAATTGGATTTGCAATTGTAGGGATTCTTCTTTTCTTGCTTTCAAATAGGGTTGGCGTTTTGCGTCTTTATCAAGGCTCAACAGTTTCCATGTATGTAATTGCCATTGGATCCATTGTTTTGTTAACGGGATTTTCTGGACAGATATCACTTGGTAACGGTGCATTTATGGCTCTAGGTGCTTATATTGCTGTGCTTTTGCAAACTTACCTGAGTCTTCCATTGGTACTAACTTTTTTTGTTGCCGTTCTCGGAGCCGCTTTCTTTGGATTGATTCTAGGAGTGGCAGCGGCTCGATTAAGTGGTCCTTATCTTGCGGGAACAACGTTAGCTTTGGCAGTTGCTCTTCCCTCCCTGGTAAATCAATTTCCAGTGTTGGGTGGCGAACAAGGGCTTATGTTTAATGCAGGTAGCGCACCAGAGTGGCTTGGTGAAGTTTCAAGATTTAAGTGGTTGTTTTGGATCTCAACTCTTGCCGCAATCATTGCCTGCATAGGGATACAAAATATTCTTAAGAGTAGGTATGGCCGCACATGGAAAGCCGTACGTTCCAACTCCACGGCCGCAGAACTTTCAGGAATCAGTTCAGCCCGTTCTAAGGTTTTGGCTTTTGTTATCTCAGCCGGAATCGCTGGATTAGCTGGGGTAGTTCTTGCATTAACGGCAGGAACTGTAGCCCCAGGGGCCTTCCCGCTCTCACTCTCCTTTGCCATCATCACTGGGGCTGTCATCGCAGGAATCAGCTCCCTACTGCCAGGTAGCGTCGTTGGGGCTGTAGTTTTGGTCGGGATGTCCCAACTGGTCGGGACCTTCACTTCACGCTTCCAAATGGGGGATATTTTGGCCGAAAACCTTAAAGAACTCATAGTAAGCGCCTTATTAATCTTGGCTGTCGTATTTACACCGAATGGTCCAGGTGAGAAGATTCGGGCAATGCGCGAACACCGAAAACACCACTCACATGGTGGAGTTCGTTAAAAGGTCTACATGCAGTACCTAACTCGGAAGGAAAAACAATGATGCGATTGAATCGCAGCAAGAAAGCCATAACCCTTACAGCTCTGGCGGCATCAGTTGCTCTTGTAGCAACCATGGTTCCAGCTCAAGCGAGCACGGACAAGGTTGGAGTTACAAGCAAAACAATTAAGCTTGGAATTTCACAACCAACAACTGGTCCTGCATCTGCGGGCTATAACAAGGTTGCTCCAGCAATGAATTCCTACTTTAAGTATGTTAATGACAATGGCGGCATTAACGGTCGCAAAATTGAACTCATCATTAAGAATGATGGTTACGTTGTACAGCGTGCTGTTAACGAGTCTGCTGCATTAGTTGACGAAGGTGTTTTTGCACTTGTTGGTTCACTAGGAACAGCAAACAACACAGCTGTTGCAGAGTTTCTTGATCTAAAATCTACTGGGCTACCTTCACTATTTGTGAACACAGGCTTCTCTGGATTTTCAGTGAAAAAAGACTACCCAACAATGTTTTCTCTCTTCCCTTCCTACTACATGGAAGCAAAGATTTTTAGCGAGTACATCAAGAAGAATTTCCCAGGAAAGAAAGTCGGAGTTATCTATCAGGCTGACGACTTTGGAGTTGATGCGCTAGCAGGTCTAGCTCAAGGTGGAATTACTCTCACTGAAAAAATCGCTTATGCATCTCTATCGCAAGGAACCCCAAGCGTCGGTCAGAGTTGGATAACTAAACTAAAGACAGCAAACGTAGAAGTTGTAATTTTCTACGGTGTCCCATCTGCAGTTGCCGCTGCATTACGTACAGCTGCAGCTTTAGCTTATAAGCCACAGTGGATCGTGACCTCAGTTGGTTCGGATTACACAACTCTTACAGGTCTCGGAGTGACAAACGCAATGCTTGATGGCGTAGTTACTGGTTCATTCTTGCCTGCTCCTACAGATGATGCTGATCCTTATGTCAAGCTTTTCAAGACCATTCATACAAAGTATGGAACTGGTGCTTTTGATAGCAACATTCTGACTGGAATGAATACAGCGATGATGACAGCTAATGCCATCAAAGCAGCTGGTCCTAACTTGACTCGCTCTGGCTTGATTAGAGCAATTGAGACTAAGGGAAGAACGTTTGCAAGTGCTTCTCTCACTCCTCCTACCTATTCAACAACTTCACATGCTGGTTATGCAGGCTTCTGGCTTGCACAAATTAACTCATCAGGTGTGATGGTTCCAGAGTCAGGTAAGTACAAGGTCTACACAACTGATGCCGGCAAAGGCGCAGTGAAAGTAAGCACATACAAGCGTCCAGCAATGCCAGCGAAGGGATTACCTAAGTAATGTTTACATTTACTAAAAATCAAACGAAGTTCGCATCCGTTCTTCTCTCTGTAGCGTTAGTTACATTTGGAGTAAGCGCTGGACCTGCACAGGCAATCGATAATCGACCTGCTTGTGGTCCAGATCTTGACGGAGTAACAGTCTGTGAAGGTGCCACAACAGATGGCGCCAAGTATGCAATTCAGGTCCCTGAAGATTTCAACGGAACTGTGTTTTTGTACTCACATGGTTATCAGTACTCAGTTGATGTTCCACCACTTGGATATTCAACTGCGACGTCTCTCGATAATCCTGCCTTAAGCCCTGACGTGATGGTCACTGAGACACTTCTTGCTCAGGGTTATGCAGTAGCAGCTTCAACATTCCCAGTTCTAGGTTGGAATACAGCTGAGGCTGTAAAGACAAACGTAGAACTTATCGGAGTCGTTAAGAAGGCCTTTAAGGATACGAAAAAGGTTATTGCTTGGGGAAACTCTCTAGGTGCATATATCACTCAAGCTTTGGCTGAAAAGTATCCAAAGCTAATCGATGGCTCAGGATTAATGTGTCCAGCACTCGGTGATGTGAATGCAGTAATCACAGGAGCAGGTGACTTCTTGTGGGCGCTAAAAACTTTTTTTGAGCCACGATTAACTGGCCATGCATACGCTGCTGGTGCCGCAGGATTAACTCAGGCTTATACCGATCTTGGTCTACTTCAAGCACTTGGTGAAACTTTGCAAACTGCAGTTGCAACTGAGTTAGTACTAGGAACACCGCAGTGGCCAGCAACCGCACCTGCTCGTACGGCTCTTGGCGCCATCCCGGTCCGTGCAGTTCTTCTCTACCTCGGATTGATGGCCGGTATTCCTACTCGAAGCCCACACTTTGATGGTGTTTCTGGTCCTGGCGTAGAGGGTTCAACTCCTGAGTTTGGTTTTGCACTTACCGCAAACCCAGTCTTTGCAGTGTTGCAAAATGGTTTTGAAGCTGCCGGACTTGCCATTCTTGCTAAGTACGACCTTGAGGTAAAGAGTGGTGGTGCTTTCTGGAATAACTTAAGAACTGACTATGCATCTCGTATGACCCTTGAGAAGACTGTTTTCAATGCTGCACTGGGTGGCTCTGATGCCATTGCAGGAATTGAGACCTACCTAGCAAGCTTCCAGGTTCCTCGTCAGGCCGCGTCAGCTCCTGCTGCTGCAGCGTTTGCAAAGCAGATCAAGCACACAGGAAAGTTGAACCATCCAACAGTTGTTCTTGCAGCCACAGAAGATGCAATCACAACTGATGGAAACACACAGTGGCTCGTCAATAAGCAAAAGACTGCAGCGGCAAAAGCCAAGCTACTTGTGCTTTGGAACAAGCCAGCAGCTGTTTATACAAAATTTACAGCAGCTGGTCGACCAGATACTTCAGGACCAAAAGCAAATGGAACGGGTCACTGTAACTTCACTGCTGACCAAACACTTGCAGTTGCTGATCTACTAGCAGATGCTGTAGATAACAAAGGTAAATTGGATACCGGAACACTCAGAGCAAATGTTCTAGAGAGTGCTCCTGGACTTTCAATTGCACCATACAAGGGTAGAATCCAAAAGTTCTACATCAGTAGGTAATCATTCAAGTAAAGAAGGGCCCTCGAGTAATCGGGGGCCCTTCTTGTATTACCCTGTAACCATGCATCATGTGTCATCTGCAGAAGAAATGTTTAATCTGGGAAAGCGGATTGGCGCGCAGTGCAAACCAGGTGATCAAATTTTATTGGTAGGTCCTTTGGGAGCAGGCAAAACACTGTTAGCTCAAGGGATTGGCGCAGCCCTTGGAATTGAGGAAATTACTTCTCCAACTTTTGTCATTGCACGCAATCATGCCGGACAAGTTCCTATTGTCCATGTTGATCTATATCGCTTACTCGATAGTCCTAACATGTCTGCAGCGATTGAAGATTTAGATCTTGAAGTGGACGCAGATAAATCAGTGACAATTATTGAATGGGCATCACCTGAGTACGCAGCCCTTCAAGCAGATCGTTTAGAGATTACTATTGATCGAACAACTGATCTTCGTCAAGTCAGCATTAAACCAATTGGTCAACGGTGGAGCACTTTCTCATTATGACAATTTCACTTGTAATCGATACCGCTACCTCTAGAACAATTGTTGGCGTTGTAGATAACGGCGTTGTGGTCTTTGAAGAGTTTCATGAAGGTGCCACCGATCACGGCACAGCGATTTCGAATTTAGTGGCTCGCGCCTTAAAGAGCACCAAACTTATTGATCAGATTGTTGTAGGTATGGGACCTGGGCCATTTACTGGATTGCGAGTGGGAATCACTTTCGCGCAATCCTTTGCATTGGCCAGATCTATTCCTTGGATAGGTGTGTGTTCTTTAGATGCTATTCGAATAGATTCCACAACCAAAAATATCCAAATAGTTGGCTCTCAAGATTCAAATCAACAAACCAAGTCAGAAACAATTAACTTTGATGATTACACAGTGGCCATCGATGCACGTCGTAAGCAGATGTACTGGGCTAGTTATAAAAACGGAGTAAGAGTTTTGGGTCCTTCGGTCGATAAGCCTGAAGATATAGCCACATACGTAACCAATGTTTATCCCGATATTGACAAACTAGTAGCGCTAAGTGCCATGCAAAATGTGAGAGAACCAATCTATCTTCGAAGCCCTGATGCGATACCAACGGCGCAACGCACATGATCACATATCGCCAACCAATGGCTCTTGATATTCCAACACTTGTTCTTTTAGATAAACAGCACTTTCCGTATTCTCCATGGAGCGTAGCTCAGTTTAAAGAAGAGTTTGCAGGAATTCCCTCTACTCGATTCTTTGAATTAGCCATCAGCGATAATCAAATAGTTGGCTATGCAGGAGTGATTGCACCTGGGCCAGGTTCAGTGGCCGATATTTTAACTATCACAGTAATTGATGGTTTTAGACGCCAAGGAATAGCTAAGAGATTTATCCAAGATATTGAAGGGTATTGCCAAACAAAAGGATCTAGCGCAATCATGCTAGAAGTTGCCACAGAAAATACTGCCGCAATTGCGCTGTATGAAAACGTAGGTTATTCGCAGATTTCAATTCGGAGTAATTATTACGGTAGTGGCAAAGATGCTCAAGTGATGCAAAAGGAGATTATCTGATGCAGCCACTTGTACTAGGAATTGAAACATCATGTGATGAAACTGCTATTGGGATTGTCCGCGGACGCACCTTACTTGCAAATGAAATCGCATCAAGTGTTGATGAACATGCACGATTCGGCGGAGTGGTCCCAGAGATCGCAGCGCGAGCTCATCTAGAGGCAATCCTTCCTAGTATCGAGCGAGCAGTGAAAAAAGCTAATGTTTCACTTCGAGAGATCGATGCTGTTGCAGTAACAGCAGGACCAGGTTTAATTGGCGCACTGCTTGTTGGAACAGCATCTGCAAGTGGTTTAGCCCAAGGTCTGGGAAGGCCGCTCTATGGAGTAAATCATTTAGCATCCCATGTCAGCGTTGACTACCTAACTCATGGCGATCCATTAGAACCAACAATCGCTCTGCTTGTCAGTGGCGGTCATTCTTCGCTGCTACAAGTTGATGACATTACGGGTTCGATAACAAAACTTGGCGCGACTATGGATGATGCTGCAGGTGAAGCTTTCGATAAAATCGCACGGATCATGGGAGTTGGATTTCCGGGCGGACCTGCAATTGATGCGCTAGCAAAATCTGGAAGTGCAACAGCAATTGATTTTCCACGGGGATTAACAACTTCACAGGATTGGCAAACAAGACCATTTGATTTTTCATTTTCGGGATTAAAGACGGCCGTAGCGCGATATCTAGAGTCAACACCAGAGTATGCGAAGAGCGATGTTGCAGCATCATTTCAAGAAGCCGTTGTTGATGTCTTATTGCTTAAGGCGTTAGCTGCATGCAAAGAGACAGGAATAGATTCCCTCGTTATTGCAGGAGGCGTTGCCGCAAATTCCAGGTTGCGAGAGTTGGCCGTACAACGCTGCGAAAAGGTAGGAATCAAACTTCGTATTCCTGCCCCAGCTCTATGTACCGATAACGGCGCCATGGTTGCCGCACTTGGTTCACTACTGGTGAGTGCAGGCAGGGCACCGGCGGCCGGGGCATTTGATGCCGATTCATCTATGCCAGTCACCAGCATTAATCTGCGCTAGGGCCAGGCGCGTATACCCAGGCAAACAAGTAGATTCAGCAGAAAGGGTTTGAGAGCCCCAGTCCTGATTCTCAATTTGTGTAGGGCTTTAACCCAGCCTAGAGTTGGCTTTAGCACTCTCGACCCGAGTCTGCTAACTCGAAAGTCGAATGAGGAACCCTCGAATCTGTGGACGCTTTAATCCACGGATTCAAGAATTCATAGATATAAGAAACAGATGAAAGAACTAGAGAAGGAGTCACCACATGGCAATCAAGCCACTAGAAGATCGCATTGTGATTAAGGCAAATGAAGCAGAGACCACAACTGCATCAGGACTTGTAATTCCAGATACAGCAAAAGAAAAGCCACAAGAGGGAACTGTTATTGCAGTGGGCCCAGGTCGCTTTGATGATGGTGTGCGCGTACCAATGGATGTCAAAGTTGGAGATGTAATTCTTTATAGTAAGTATGGCGGAACTGAAATTAAGCACGGCGGAGACGAATTTATTGTTTTGTCAGCACGTGACATTCTTGCTGTAATCGAGAAGTAAATGGGAAAAGCCCTTCAATTTGATGAGCAAGCTCGCCGTGCGATGGAGCGCGGCGT
>WLED01000002.1 GCA_009704445.1 Actinomycetota bacterium | reverse complement strand
GGAGCAAATTCGACGAAACCAACAGCTGCCGTATCTTCTGCAAGACGTTGCAGCAACTTGTAACCCAACTCAGGTCGCGTTTGTTCGCGTCCTCGAAACTTCATTGTCACTTTAACCTTGTCTCCACCCTTGAGAAACTTCTCAACTTGATTACGCTTAGTCTCATAATCATGATTCTCAATCTTTGGCGTTAAACGCACTTCCTTAACCACAATGTGGGTCTGGTTTTGGCGCGCTTCCCGTGCTTTTTGTGCAACTTCGTACTTGTACTTACCGAAGTCCATAATCTTGCAAACAGGTGGATTGGCTTCCGGAGCGATCTCAACTAAGTCAAGACCAACTTCATCAGCCATCTTTAAAGCTGTATCGATATCGACGACACCAACTTGTTCACCGGTATAACCGATCAAACGAATTTGAGGTGTGCGAATTCGATCATTAATGCGAGGTTCGGTGGTGACTTTAGGCTCCTTCGGTTCGTTAACGCTTTGGTTTAACAGCGCTGCAAAAGAAAACCGCAAGGGCAAGAGAAAAATCTCTCATCCGACAAACCAGCTCGCACTAGTGGCGATGAAGGTGGGAGCGGTAACTCCTCTTGCAGTGGTTGTTACTCCACTGGTCTGGGCCCAAGGTTACCCTCTAGGTCAAAAAAGAGGAAATTAAACATAGCTCAAGCCGTTTTCGGTCAATCCCCAGCAGGAAATCAACGCCGTCCAGGACTACCCTTAAGGAGTGAGTAAGCAGAAGAGAGTATTCGAGATTACTACGGCTCCTGCCGCCCTAACTCGCGATCAAGCAGGACGCCAAAAACGATACTTCATTTCTATGATGATACGAACAGCATGTTTCATTCTGGCTGTAATTTTGCCTAGTCCGTATCGTTGGTTTGCACTCTTAGGCGCAGTGACTCTTCCATATTTTGCAGTGGTAATAGCGAATGCTGGACGTGAGACTATTTCTACTCGTGAAGATTTTAAAAAAGATAATCCTCTGGCACTTGATTAATGTCATTGGAACAACTTTCAAATTCACGTCCAAAAGAATCATGGGCGGTATTTAAGTCTTTCGTAGCCTTGATACTAATCGGCTTATGCATCTGGGGTGGACAATGGCAATACAACCGTGGAGTTGATCGCCACGAAAGAAATGCCATAGTAAAAGAGCGCATAACTCAGGAAGCCATTGCTTTGGAGGAAGTGACAACACCACGGAGCAATCCAGAAACTTACGAATGGCGTATGGTTCGCGCTTCCGGCGAATTCGACGAAAGCGAACAAATCCTTTTGAGAAACCGTTACTTCGAGGGCAAATATGGATTTCAAGTCTTGACATTATTTCGAGCGACAACCGGTGAAAAATTCTGGGTTGATCGCGGTTGGGTTCAAGCCGGTGAAACCGCCCTTACAAAGCCAAAGATAGTTCCACTTCCTAGTGGTGAAGTTGAGATTGTTGGAAGAATGCGCCTAGATACTTCATTGCCACGCGGAGCCTTTTTTGCAATCAGTTCTAGTGGCCAAGAAATAGTCAGTAAGTTAAATGCTCAAAGTCAGCTTGATACTGAAAGTTTTTACATTGATTTAATGAGCGGGTCGCTCCCCCAATTAACTCCGGCTGCACCAGCAACGTTACCTGAGTTAAGTGACGGCCCGCATATGGCATATGCGCTTCAATGGATATTTTTTGCTGGTCTAGTTGGTTATGGACGAATACTAATTCGCCGTACCCGTTAAATCTTGACGATTGTAAAGCTCTGAATAAAGACCACCTTGAGCAATGAGGGATTCGTGATCTCCGCGTTCTACAATGAGCCCCTTTTCCAAAACCAAGATTTGATCTGCCTCACGCACCGTACTCAACCGGTGAGCAATGACGATGTTTGTTCTTCCTTTCAGTGCATTCGAAAGCGCCTCATGTACCAGTTGTTCATTCTCCGAATCTAAATGAGCAGTCGCTTCATCAAGAATGACAATTGAAGGAGATTTTAAAAGAAGTCTGGCTATTGCTAAACGTTGTTTTTCACCACCAGATAAACGATGACCGCGTTCGCCGACCATAGTATCCAAACCGTTTGGAAGCGAATTTACTAGATCCCAAATTTGGGCAGCCTTGCAGGCATTTTCCATTTCAGCCGCTGTTGCATCCTCTTTTGCATACCTTAGATTTTCCGCAATAGTTTCATGAAAAAGATGCGCATCCTGCATTACAACACCAATTGTTTGTCTCAGTGACTCCAAAGTGATTTCCCGAATGTCGATTTCGTCTATGGAGATAGAGCCGCGAGTAACATCATAAAGACGAGGAATCAATGCACTAATCGTCGTCTTGCCTGCACCAGATGGCCCAACTAAAGCCGTTGTTGTGCCGGGTTCAACAACGAAGGAAAGATTGTGGAGTAATTGGCCGGAGGGAACAGACTCAACTTTTGCAACGGACTCAAGAGATGCCAATGAAATCTCATTCGGGTTAGGGTATGAAAAATCAACATTTTTAAATTCAATCTTTCCAGTCGTTGCGGAAAGTGTTTTTGCGCCCTCTTTGTTTTTAACCATAGGTTCTAAATCAAGCACTTCAAAAACTCTTTCGAAAGAAACAAGTGAGGTCATAACATCGATACGTACATTAGAAATTGCTGTAAGTGGCCCGTACAGACGTGCTAACAGCGCGGTGATTGCCAAGAGTGTTCCCACAGTCAAGCCGCCACTGATGGCAAGATGTCCACCGATTCCATAGGCAAAAGCTGTGGCGATTGCCGCAACGCTTGTAAGTGCTATGAAGAAAAGGCGATTAAGCATTGCCATTCTTATACCGATGTCAGCCACTCGCCTGGCTCGAACTCCGAAACCTTTGTGCTCACGTTCTTGTTGTCCATAGAGTGCTACGAGCATGGCACCTGAAACATTGAAGCGCTCCGTCATTGTGCTCGACATCTGAGAATTTAGCGTGAAGGACTCTCGCGTCAGTGCTTGCAGGCGCCGACCCACCCATTTTGTTGGATATAGAAACAACGGCAATATCAAAAGTGAGAAGAGAGTAATCTGCCAAGAAAGAAACAACATTGTGATGCCGACAAGAAGAAGACTGACAACGTTACTGACTAATCCAGAGAGCGTTGATGTGAAAGCCTGTTGAGCACCGATCACGTCTGAGTTGATTCGCGAAATCAATGCCCCAGTTTGTGTGCGAGTAAAGAATGCGATCGATTGTTTTTGCACGTGAGCAAAAACTAAGGACCTCAAGTCATAAATTAAGCCTTCACCAATTCTTGACGAAAAATATCTTCCCAGCATGTTGAAAGCAGCATCAGCAATGGCTATAAGACCGACCAAAAAAGCCAACTGGGTAACAACTGCGCCATTTTGAGGAATAACTCCGTCATCAATCAATCTTTTTAGTAGGAGCGGGGTTGCAACAATCAAGGCAGCATCCACAACAACCGTTGCCAAATAAATATAGATGCTTACTTGATAGGGCTTGGCAAATGAAAAAATGCGACCAATGGTTCCTGGCTTTAACTTTTGTTCCTTCAGAGAAGGATCCGCCGTCATGGAGCGATAGTTAAGCCATGCGGCATGCATTGACATTTTTTAGACCGTAAAACCTAGAGCGCGAAGCTGATCTCTTCCGTCGTCACTTATCTTGTCGGGGCCCCAAGGTGGCATCCATACCCAATTGATTTTCACATCACTAGTCATACCTGCCAAAGCGGCTCTTGTCTGATCTTCAATTACATCTTGAAGTGGGCATGCGGCAGAGGTCAAAGTCATATTCAGGATAGCGATGTTTGCTTCATCGACCATAACGTCGTAAATCAAACCTAAGTCGACGACATTGATCCCAAGCTCTGGATCAACCACATCTTTCATAGCCTCGGTTACATCATCTATTGATGTTGTCATTGCCCACTCCCTCTGTGATCTCTTGCTGATCCTGATTGTTTAATTCTATCGGCTGCATCTCTATAGGCCATCCAACCTAGCAACGCACACTTGATACGCGCTGGAAACTTGGAAACACCAGCCATTGCTACAGCATCTTCCAGGACTTCAGGGTCACCCTCTTTAGTTCCTTTGCTGTGCATTAAATCTATGAATTGCTCAGTGATGGCATCAGCCTCATCCATATCTTTATCGACCAAGAGATCACTAGCAATAGAAACACTGGCCTGTGAAATCGAGCAACCAACGCCATCCCAAGTGATTGATTTGATCTTTGATCCTTCGACAGAAAGATTGAGGGTAATTTCATCGCCGCAGCTTGGATTGATGTGGTGCACTTGGACATCATAGGAATCTGAAAGTCCCTTATTGAGTGGATGTTTATAATGATCAAGTATTACTTCTTGATACAGATTATCTAGTTCCATTAAGCAAAATATCTCTGTGCATCAACAATTGCCTTGACCAATAGATCGCATTCACTCTCTTGGTTGTACAAATATAGTGAAGCGCGCGTTGTTGCCGGTACCCCCAGTTTGCGAGTTAGTGGCCAGGCGCAGTGGTGGCCTGTTCGAACGGCGATTCCCTGACTATCAAGATATTGACCCAAGTCGTGCGGATGGATTTCTCCAACTGTAAATGAGATACAGGATCCTCTATTTTCAAGATCTAAAGGTCCAACAATTTTCAATGTCGGAACCTTCTGCAACTCCTCAAGGAAGTACTTCGTTAACTGCATCTCATGTTCGAAAACATTTTCCATGCCTATGGCGTTCAAATAATCCAACGCAGCACCAAGACCAACAGCCTGAGCCATGTTTGGAACACCGGCTTCAAAACGTTTGGGGGCTGGAGCCCAAGTTGCACTTTCCATTGTTACGTTTTCGATCATTGACCCGCCAAAAAGAAATGGAGGCAAATCATCTAACTGATTGCTCCAGAGAACTCCTATTCCGGTAGGACCAAGAGCTTTATGGCCAGAAAAAACAAGGAAATCAACTCCTAGTTTTTTAACATCAATCGGCATGTGTGGAACTGATTGACACGCATCCAGTACTACTACAGCACCAACTTCGCGAGCACGAGCCACAATTGCTTCAAGTGGATTAACGGTTCCAAGAACGTTGGATTGATGAGTGATTGCAACAACTTTAGTATCTGCTGAGATGACGGAATTAATCGAATTAAGGTCTAATCGACCATCTGGTAGAACTTCAAACCAAGAGAGTTTTGCTCCTGATCGAGACGCTAACTGCTGCCACGGAATCAAGTTTGCATGGTGTTCCATCTCTGTAACAACAATTCGATCCTTAGAAGTAAGCGCAAAACGTGAACCAGTCGGAGCGTTGCTCATCGCGTAGGCAATTAGATTTATCGACTCCGTGGCACTTTTTGTGAAAACTATCTCTTCCGCTTGGGCGCCAATAAAGTTTGCAACTTTGCTACGCGCACCTTCATATGCATCAGTTGCCTCTTCAGCTAATTGATGAGCCCCTCTGTGAACGGCGGCATTATGCAATCTATAGAAATCACCTTCGGCCTGGATAACAGCCTCAGGCTTTTGGCTAGTTGCCCCGCTATCGAGATAGATGAGTTTTTTTCCGTCACGAACTGTTCGTCTAAAGATAGGAAAATCTTGACGAATAGTTGCGACGTCTAAAGGCATGAAACTACTTACTTGCTAACGTAATCAGCGTAACCATTTGCTTCTAGCTTTTCAGCCAACTCTGGTCCGCCTTGTTCAACTATACGACCATTAGCAAAAACATGAACAAAGTCTGGCTTTATGTATCGAAGGATTCGTGTGTAGTGAGTAATCAGAATAACCCCGAGGTTATTTGCCTCCTTGGCGCGATTAACTCCTTCTGAAACTATGCGCAGTGCATCAACATCTAGACCAGAGTCTGTCTCATCCAGAATAGCCATCTTTGGCCTGAGAAGTTCTAGTTGCATAATCTCATGACGCTTCTTTTCTCCACCAGAAAAACCCTCGTTAACATTTCTAGTTGCAAATGCAGGGTCCATACTCAATGCTTCCATTGCGGTCTTGACTTCACCAACCCATGTACGAAGCTTTGGAGCCTCCCCGCGCAATGCAGTTGCTGCGGTGCGAAGAAAATTCGAGACAGAAACACCGGGTACTTCTACCGGATACTGCATCGCTAAAAACAAACCTGCCTTTGCGCGTTCATCAACACTCATTTCAAGAACGTCGACGCCATCCAAAGTGACCGTTCCACCTGTAATTGTGTACTTAGGATGTCCTGCGATTGAGTAGGCGAGAGTAGATTTTCCTGAACCATTTGGGCCCATGATTGCATGAGTTTCACCTGACTTGATAGTTAGATCCACTCCCTTCAGGATCTCGACCATTCCATCATCTGTATTTACAGAGACCTGCAGGTTGCGGATTTCTAGTGTGCTCATCTTTTTCTCTCTTCTCTCGTTACTAAATCTCTACCGTGACGGAGTTTCCGTCGATTTTTACAGGATATGTTTCTAATGCGATATTTGCTGGCAGTGTTAAAGCCTGTCCAGTTCGCAGGTCAAACTCTGCGCCGTGTAACCAGCATTCGATTTTGAAACCAGCTGTCTCTCCTTCAGAAAGCGAAGCTTCTGAATGTGTGCACGTATCTGCAACAGCAAAGACTTCCTGGCCAACTCGTGCGACACAGATGCTCTTTCCATTCTTTTCTATGAGCACTGGTTTGCCTTCATGAATCTGATCAAACTGTAGGTCAGACATTGCGTCCCGCCTTTTCAAGCTCATTATCAATGCGATCCATGATTCTGTGTTGAACCTCTTCATTGCCAATTTCAGAGACAATTTCATTGAAGAATCCTCGAACAACTAACCGTCTGGCATCTGCCATAGCGATACCGCGTGACATCAAGTAGAAGAGCTGCTCATCATCAAAGCGGCCTGTCGTGCTTGCATGGCCTGCACCAATAATTTCGCCTGTTTCAATTTCTAGGTTAGGCACTGAATCAGCGCGTGCACCATCAGAAAGCAAAAGATTGCGATTAAGTTCGTAGGTATCAGTACCTTCTGCAGCTGCGCGAATCAAGACATCACCGATCCAAACAGTGTGAGCATCTTGACCAGCTAATGCTCCTTTGTAATTCACATTTGATTTTGCATGAGGTACAGCATGATCAACATGATTACGATGTTCAAAAAATTGCCCAGCTGTAGCGAAATAAACACCTAAAAGATCAGCCGATGCACCCGGTGCCTTAAAGGCTACTGTTGGAAGAATTCGAACAACATCTCCCCCAACTGTCACCGTGATTGATTTAAAGGTTGCATCCTTATCAACTATGGCGTGGTGGCGAGCTGTGTAGACAGATTTGGATTCAAACTCTTGAAGAGTTACAAATTTAAGATTGGAACCAGGAGCCAAGTAAATCTCTAGATCCTCCGCCAAAACAGTATCGGTCGTGTTTTCGACGATCACAGTTGCAACTGCGTGTGTTCCGAGTGAAATACGAACACGTGAGAATTCAGCCGTGTCTAACCCACCTACTGAGCGACCCAAGAAGATCGGCTCAGAGAACTCGCTATTTGCTGCAATAGCAAGGTGTGCAACCGCACTCGATGCTCCTCTGACCCGTTCAATGATGACATCATCGGATGCAGATAGAGGCTCTAAGTTTTCACGAGTAAATGTAACTCCAGATGGCAGTGCAGTCTTTGTAACCAATGATTCGCGATCTGATTGAATCGCTGTTCCATCATGGAGTCCCCGAAGGCGTTTTAGAGGTGTGAAACGCCACGCCTCTTCTCTCCCCGTCGGAGTTAAGTAGTTAGTAGTTAAAACAGACATTAACCGACAGCACCTTCCATCTGGAGTTCAATTAATCTGTTGAGTTCGAGTGCATACTCCATCGGAAGTTCGCGAGCAATTGGTTCGATAAACCCACGAACAATCATTGCCATTGCTTCATCTTCATTAAGACCGCGTGACATCAAGTAAAACAGTTGATCATCACTAACTTTTGAAACAGTAGCTTCGTGACCCATAGAAACATCGTCTTCACGGATATCTACATAGGGATAAGTGTCAGAACGAGAAATAGTGTCTACCAATAGAGCATCGCATTTCACGGTGCTCTTCGAGTGGTGTGCGCCTTCTTGTACTTGAACCAGCCCTCGATAAGAAGTTCGTCCTCCACCACGTGCAACTGACTTTGAGATTACAGATGATGAAGTGTAAGGAGCGGCATGAACCATTTTTGCTCCTGAATCTTGATGCTGACCTTCTCCGGCAAATGCCAATGAGAGTGTTTCTCCCTTTGCATGAGGACCCATCAAAAAGATCGCTGGATATTTCATTGTTACCTTCGATCCAATATTGCCATCTACCCATTCCATAGTTGCACCTTCAGCGCACGTTGCACGCTTTGTAACTAAGTTATAAACGTTGTTAGACCAGTTTTGGATTGTTGTGTAACGAACACGAGCACCCTTTTTAACAATAATTTCAACGACGGCAGAGTGCAAAGAATCTGACTTATAGATAGGCGCCGTACAGCCTTCTACATAATGAATATATGAATCTTCATCGGCAATGATCAGTGTGCGTTCAAACTGTCCCATGTTCTCGGTGTTGATTCGGAAGTATGCCTGTAGCGGAATATCCACGTGAACACCCTTAGGTACATAGATAAACGAACCACCGGACCAGACTGATGTATTAAGGGCGGCGAACTTGTTATCTCCTACTGGAATCACCGTTCCAAAGTATTCTTTGAAGAGTTCTGGATGTTCTTTCAAAGCAGTATCAGTGTCTAGGAAAATTACACCCTGTGCTTCTAGATCTTCACGGATCGAGTGATAAACCACTTCGGACTCATATTGGGCAGCTACACCTGATACCAGTCGTTGCTTTTCTGCTTCGGGAATACCTAGTCGATCATACGTATTCTTGATTTCATCTGGCAGGTCATCCCATGTTGTTGCCTGCTTTTCTGTTGAGCGAACGAAATACTTAATTGTGTCGAAGAAAATTCCCGAAAGATCTGATCCCCAGTTCGGCATCGGCTTCTTTTCGAAAAGGCTCAGTCCCTTAAGTCTTAGATCCAACATCCATGCTGGCTCTGACTTCTTAGCGGAGATATCGCGAACAACATCTTCATTAATGCCACGCTTTGCATTTTCACCAATATCACTCTTGTCCGACCAACCAAATTCATAGTTGCCAAGACCTTCGAGCTCTGGATGTGCTGTCGTCATGCGCGTTCCCCGTTTCTTGATGTTTTAGATTTCTTCTGAGCAGTTGAAACTTTCGGTATAAAGGTTGTGCACACACCATCACCATGAGCAATAGTTGCTAGGCGCTGGACATGTGTACCTAAAATCTTTGACAGTGCTGAGGTTTCTGCCTCACATAACTGTGGAAACTCTGCCGCGACATGAGCGATAGGACAGTGGTGCTGAATTAACTCTTGGCCCATGGATTTGTTGTCCACACTTGCCGCGTAACCTTGCTCAGTTAAAAATGATGCCAACGCTGCTGTCTTGTTTGCATTTTTACCAATTGAATCTATGGCCTTGCGTTCGATGTCATCTGCTCGTGACTGTGCAAATCCATCTACCAGTTGATTTCCAGATTGCGACGACATGAATTTCAGCGCTGCAACCGCTAGATCGTCATATGAATGTTCAAAACGCTCGCGACCTTGATCTGACATGACAAAAACCTTCGACGGGCGACCTCTACCGCGAATTGCATTTGATCGCGGTTCACGTGCCTCAATTAATCCATCAGCAATCAGTAACTCAAGGTGACGTCTGATACCAGTTGGTGTTAAAGCCAGTCGTTCTCCCAGGATTGCAGCTGTCGACGGGCCATTTTCTAGAATTGAGCGAGCAACGAGATCGCGGGTACGGGTGTCCTCCCCGGCGACTATCGACCCTGTCATTTTCACAACACTATTGTGTCGTAATTCGACACCTCATGCCAGTTGGAACGCGCATGACCTCACAGTCAATAGGCTTCACCTATGTCCCATTCTGTAGAGGCTAAGTCGCGATTTTCTGCAGCCAGGGTTCTGGTTCCAGCTAGTGCGGTGTTGCTATTTTTACAAGCTGCTTTGGTGGTCACAGGTGGAGCGGTTCGGTTAACGGGTTCTGGCCTTGGATGTCCAACATGGCCAGAGTGCACCCCCGGGTCATACACCCCAGTTCCCCATCAAGCTGAACCAGTTCTCAATGTTTGGATTGAGTTCGGAAATAGAATGCTTACCTTCGCTCTAGTTTTAGCATCTCTAGTTGTGATCATCTCCGTACTAAAGAGCGGACGACGCGATCTTCGATCACTTGCAATGGGTCAGTTTTTAGGAATTTTCGGACAAGGGATTTTAGGTGGCATTACAGTGCTTACCGATCTCAATCCAATAACTGTTGCGCTCCACCTTTTGTTATCCATGGTCTTGATTGCTGGTGCATCATCTATTCATGTACGTAGGTTTGCTCCTTCGGTAAGTATTGAATCATCTCAGTTGACTCGCTCGTTGGGCAAGGCACACGTATCAATTATGTTTTTAGTCATGATTCTTGGAACCATCGTTACGGGCTCTGGACCTCACGCTGGTGATGCTCAAGCACCACGGTTTGATTTTGATATACGAACAGTTGCCATTTTGCATGCCGATGTTGTGATTTTTCTTTTTGGATTAACACTTGCGTTTTATGTAGCAGTCGGTACATCACCTCAGACTAAAATCAAATTACGCACATTCACAATAATTGCACTTGCGCAAGGAATTATTGGCTATGTTCAATATTTCTTGGGTGTACCTGCATTGATTGTGGGTTTCCATTTATTAGGGGCAGCAGTTCTTTGGATAAGTGCATGGCGCGTATTTCTTTCAACAAGAATAAGAATGGATACAAAATGAGCAGACCAGCAGGTTGGACAAACCTTGACGATCGCGCAGTAACTTACGCGCGAGCTTTGGCAGCTGACGCAGTTCAAAAAGTTGGAAACGGCCACCCAGGAACCGCGATGTCTTTGGCGCCGGTTGCATACACGCTATTTCAAAGGCATTTAGTTCATGATCCAAGCGATCCACAATGGGTAGGGCGTGACCGATTCATACTTTCTTGTGGTCACTCTTCACTCACTTTGTACATTCAACTTTATCTAAGTGGTTACGGTCTAGAGATGAACGACCTTGAAAACTTTAGGACCTGGGGTTCATTAACTCCAGGACATCCTGAATTTGGACACACAGCAGGTGTTGAGATGACAACTGGTCCACTTGGTCAAGGTGTTGCAACTGCAGTGGGAATGGCCATGGCCGCTAGATTTGAAAGAGGTTTGTTTGATCCAGAAACAGCCAATGCACAATCAATATTTGATCACCGTATTTGGGTTATCTGTTCTGATGGAGATCTTCAAGAGGGAGTAAGCGCGGAAGCTTCATCCCTTGCAGGAACTCAAAACCTGGGATTATTAAATGTTATCTACGACGATAATCGAATCTCAATTGAAGGTGACACTCACAATGCCTTTACAGAAGATGTTTCCGCTCGCTACGTTGCTTATGGTTGGCATGTTATTGATGTGCCAGCGCAAGCAAATGGAGACGTTGATCTAATCGCTCTTGATGCTGCCATGAACGCAGCTAAACAAGAGGTGCATAAACCTTCTTTGATTCGTATGAAATCAGTTATTGCTTGGCCAGCGCCTAAAGCTCAAGGAACAGCCGCTTCTCATGGTTCTGCACTTGGCGCCGAAGAGATTAAGGCAACTAAATTGGTACTGGGATTAGACCCTGAAGAAAATTTTGCAATGCCCGCAGACGTGCTCGCACATGCACGTGAAGTAAAAAAGCGTGGAGCACAAGTACGGGCAGATTGGGAAAAATCTTTCTCTATCTGGTCTCAGGCGCAGCCAGAGAGAGCAAAATTATTAATTCGATTAAAAGCCAGGAAACTTCCTGTCAATTGGGATAGCAGCATTCCAGAATTTGCTGCAGGCAAAGATCTTGCAACCCGTGCTGCCTCGGGAGAAGTTATTAATGCCATAGCTGAACATTTACCTGAGTTTTGGGGTGGCTCGGCTGATTTAGCAGGATCGAATAACACAAGTATCAAAGGTGCTCAAAGTTTTCTTCCGAGCTCCAGTTCTATCGACGGAGCAAATCCTTACGGACGAGTAATTCACTTCGGAATTCGAGAACATGCCATGGGTGCAATCCTTAATGGAATAACACTCCATGGACTTACTCGTAGCTTTGGTGGAACTTTTGCAGTCTTTAGTGATTACATGCGTCCTGCAGTGAGATTGGCTGCCCTTATGAACATTCCATCAATTTTTGTATGGACGCACGATTCAATTGGCGTAGGTGAAGACGGTCCAACTCATCAACCGATAGAACACTTTGCGGCTTTACGTGCAATTCCTGGTTTAGATGTCGTGCGACCTGGCGATGCCAATGAGGTTGCACATGCATGGAAAACGATCATTGCTCGTAATCGACCAGTTGGAATTTTGCTCTCACGTCAGAATTTGCCGGTACTTGATCGAACGATTTATAGCTCACCCAACAATGTTTCAAAAGGAGCCTACATATTAAATGATGTGAAGGATCCTCAAGTAATTCTCATAGCGACCGGATCGGAAGTTAGCCTTGCTGTCGAATCAGCCAACTTACTTGAAACCAACGGTATACGTGCTCGTGTAGTCAGCGCCCCTTGTTTGGAATGGTTTGATGAACAAGATCAGAAATATAAGGATTCTGTACTTCCATACAACATTCCTAAAGTCAGTATCGAAGTTGGTATTGCGCAGGGATGGCATAAATACATTGGTGACAAAGGCTTAGCAATCTCTCTTGAGCACTACGGTGCCTCTGCTGATGCAAAACGTTTATTCAAGGAATTTGGTTTTTCTGCCGAAAATATTGTTGCGCAGATTAAGAAACTGGTTAGTTGAAAATGGATACAACTAGGTTAGATGAGTTGAAGGACTGTCCTACTTCAATCTGGTTAGATGATCTCTCTCGTGCAAAGATAACAGGAACTGATTCCCATTCCCTTCCCTCTCGTATCGCAACTTCTGCAGTTGTAGGCGTCACTACAAATCCAAGCATTTTTAGCGCAGCAATTAGTTCTGGCTCCGAATATGCCAAAGACATCGAGTTAATGAAGGGTTCTTCTGTAGATGATGTGATCGAAAAACTTACAACCGACGACGTGCGGGCAGCATGTGATCTTCTCCTGCCGATTTACAAATCCTCTAAAGGCGTGGATGGTCGCGTGAGTATCGAAGTTGATCCTCGTTTAGCAAATGACACTCAGGCAACAATTTCTGCCGGTCAAAAATTGTGGAAGATAATTGATAGAGAAAATGTCATGATCAAGGTGCCAGCAACTCTGCAGGGTTTACCCGCAATCACCGCACTTCTGTCACATGGAATTAGTGTGAATGTCACTCTGATTTTTTCTATAAAGCGCTACGGACAGGTGATCGATGCCTACATGAAAGGTGTAGAAGAATGCAGCGATCCTTCGAAGGTGCATTCAGTTGCATCGTTTTTCATCAGTCGAATTGATTCAGCAATCGATGCACAACTCAAAGGAATTGGTACACCCGAGGCTTTGCAATTACTGGGAAAAGCTGCGATCGCTAACGCACATCTCGCCTATCAATTATTCGAAGAGAAATTCAATTCACCCCGATGGGCTTCAATCGCGGCAAAAGGCGGTCATAAGCAAAGACCCTTATGGGCATCCACTGGCGTAAAGGATCCGAGTTATTCAGATACAACCTACGTCGTTGAGTTAGTAGCCCCCGATACAGTAAACACGATGCCCCAATCAACTCTTGATGCGCTACTTGATCACGGTGTTTTGCGTGGGGACACAATTACTTCAAGATACCCCGACGCCGTAAATGTTCTTCGTGGTTTATCAGAATTGGCCATTTCACTAGATGATGTAACTGGCGAACTTGAAATTGACGGTGTAAAAAAGTTTGCTCAAGCATGGAATGAACTTCAAATCAACGTTAAGAATGCACTTCAATAATGCTGAAGATAAGTGGTGATGCACTTACTAAAATTGATCGAAGCTCCCCCGAATATAGAGATTTGTTGCAAGGGCACGCAAGACTAGCCAAGAAGGACGTCAGTTTGTGGGGACCAGGAGCTGAAGCAGAGGCAGCTACAAGGCTGAATTGGATAGATCTTCCCCATACTTCTCGTGATCTTCTTCCTACCTTGGATGCATTGGCCGCAAAGCACCGAGATAAAACCGAAATCATCTTATGTGGGATGGGTGGTTCATCTCTAGGTCCTGAAGTTATCGCTGCAACATTTTTGAAAGAGCTTTTTGTTCTGGATTCAACGGATCCCAATTACATCCAGCATGCATTGAGCAAAGAGTTATCTAAAACTTTAGTAATAGTTAGTTCAAAATCTGGAACTACAATTGAAACCGCTTCTCAGCGATCAATTCTTGAACAAGCCTTTATCAGGGCAAAACTTGATCCGAGGTCCCACATAGTTTTTGTTACAGATCCTGGATCATCTCTAGATAAAGACGCACGGCATCACGGCTTCTCGGTGATCAACGCAGATCCAAATGTTGGAGGCCGATTTAGTGTGCTGAGCGCTTTTGGGCTAGTCCCGGCTGCGTTAATGAATATCGATGTCTCCGTCTTACTTGACCACGCAGAAGATACAAAAAAAGAGTTTCTATCTAATCCTGAGTTGGTGTGTGACATTGCTTTCTTGTTGTCCCATATTGCCGGTCAATACATTTCATTTACTGATGCACAGAGCAATATGCCTGGACTAAGTGACTGGATTGAGCAATTGATTGCAGAATCCACAGGCAAGAACGGTGTCGGGCGACTACCCGTTGTCGTTCAGAATTCTAAACAACTGGAAAATGATGAAGTTTTTAAGGTCTCTTTTGCAGGTAGCGCGGATCTAGTAGTTGAAGCTAATTTGAGTTCCCAATTCATTGTTTGGGAATGGGTAACTGCCTTAATCGGTTTCGCCTTAAAAGTAGATCCCTTTAATCAACCGAATGTAACCGAAGCAAAAGATGCAACATCCTTACTCTTGTCACAGTGGAAAGGCGTGAAACCTTCTTTTGATCCAGACCATATAGATGGGGCGGTTGAGATTTTTGGTCAAGGAAGCAACCTCAAAGATTCTCTCGATAAATTGATTAAAGCTATGCCACGCGATGGATACCTTGCAATCATGTCGTACCTAGATCGACGCGAAGACACAAGAGTTGCCGAGATTCAGAAGATTCTTTTGGAGAAAACAAATAGGCCTGTGACCTTTGGTTGGGGCCCTAGATTCTTACACTCGACTGGTCAGTTTCATAAAGGTGGCCAGCCCAATGGCGTTTTTCTGCAAATTACTGGAGACAGTGAGAATGATGTTGAAATTCCCGGTCAAGAGTTTAGTTTGCAAACTCTGATTGCTGCGCAAGCTCTTGGCGATGCAAATGCGCTGACTTCGAGAAAATACTCTTTACTTAGATTAAATCTTAAGAAACGACCTGAAGGCATCGCGAGCGTTTTGGATGCTGCTAAATCCTTGTAGAAGCTTGTAGAAGTTTGTAGAAGTTCTTAGTCGTCTTCTCCGCGAAGTTTACGAAGTGCTTCCTCAAGAAGTCTTTCGCCCTCTGAATCTGTGCGACGCTCTTTAACATATGCAAGGTGAGTTTTGTATGGCTCATTCTTGATTGGGCTAGGAGGATTGTTGCGATCTCTACCTGCTGGATATCCACACTTTGGGCAATCCCATTCAGCTGGAATAACGACAGTTTCTTCTACTGCAAATGATGGGCGAACTTCATGACCATTTGCACACCAGTATGAAACATATGCGCGCGCAATCGAATCTCCACGTTCTGCCTCACCCATTGGGCCAGCTCCAACGCGACTTCCACGAATTGCACTTGCCATTTTGTTCTCCCTAAGTACTTAGTTCAATTCAAAGATCAACTTTAAAACGTAAACACCTACAACTTATTGTGAAATTACTTGAGCAAAAGTGAGAGAGCAACTACTAGAGAAAACCAGATACCACCGGCAACAATGGTTATTCGGTCAAGGTTTTTCTCAACAACCGATGAACCACCATAGTTTGACGAGATGCCACCTCCGAAGAGATCAGAAAGTCCGCTTCCCTTGCCCTTGTGCAGGAGGACTAAAAGAATCATCAGTGTGCTTGTAATCATTAATGCAATTGAAAGACCTAGTATCACTTTTCAAAACTCCTAGTTCGTAGAGGGTAAGGATACCCGCCTGACTGGCTAATTGTTTACTCTGCTACCGCGTAGAACTTGGCAATTTTGGCCAATTCCTCAGGATCCAGGCTGGCCCCACCAATAAGTGCCCCGTCAACATCTTCCATTTTCATGATTTCAACTATGTTCGAAGACTTAACAGAACCCCCGTAAAGAATTCGCATGTTGGCGGCGATGTCACTAGATCCTATATTTTCAATCTCTTCGCGAATAGCAGCGCAAACTTCCTGAGCATCTTCGGGTGTAGCTGTCTTACCCGTACCTATCGCCCATACAGGTTCATAAGCAATTACGATCTTCTTTAGCTCAGGCTTGGTGAAACCTTCAAGTCCCGCACGAACTTGGCGAACAACGTGGGATACATGCATACCCGATTCACGAACGGCCAAATCTTCTCCTACACAAAAAATTGGTGTTAACTCGTTTGCTAGCGCAGCCTTAATCTTGCGATTGACCAAAGTGTCATTTTCATTGTGAACGCTTCGACGCTCTGAATGGCCTACTACAACATACGTGCAGCCAAGTTTTTTCAGCATTGCTCCAGAGATATCTCCAGTAAATGCACCACTACTTTCAGGCGAAAGATCCTGCGCGCCATACTGGAGTCGTAAGCGATCACCATCTACCAATGTTTGAATAGATCGAATGTCCGTAAATGGAGGAATGATCGCAACGTCTACAGCGTCATAATCCTTATCAACCAAACCGTAGACCAGTTTCTGTGCAACGGCTATTGCCTCAAGATGATTCAAATTCATCTTCCAATTACCGGCCATCAATGGCTTACGCATCTGTATCTCCTCTAGTTACTTGGAATTCTAATCTGTTCAATCGGTATTACCCCAAATCTAACGCTGTTAGCCCCGGAAGTTCTTTACCTTCTAAGTACTCCAATGAGGCCCCACCACCAGTTGAGATATATCCAAACTGAGAATCCTGAAAACCTAAAGCACGAACAGCTGCAGCTGAATCTCCTCCTCCAACAACACTAATTCCCTTAACCTGAGTTAAGGCCTGTGCAATTGTTTTTGTTCCAGCTGCGAAGTTAGGGAATTCAAAAACACCCATGGGCCCGTTCCAAAAAACAGTTTTGCAACGAAGGATTTGCTCTGCGTAACTTATGGCAGAAATTGGGCCGATATCTAGACCCATTTGATCTGATGGAATTGCATCGACCGAAACTAATGTTGGGGTCGCATCTGTAGAAAATGTAGGGGCTACAACGATATCGGTAGGCAGCAGCAAGGTAACTCCGAGTTTCTCAGCTTTTGCAATTAATCCTCTAACTTCATCCAACATCTCATTTTCAACTAACGATGTGCCAATCTCTTTGCCTTGAGCTTTAAGAAATGTGAAGACCATTCCCCCACCAATTGCCAATACATCAACCTTATTGAGAAGGTTTTCAATAACGGCTAATTTGTCAGAGGTCTTCGCGCCACCTAAGACAACTCCATAGGGGCGTTCTGGATTGTCTGTTAAGGTTTTTAAAACCTTAACCTCTGCATTAACAAGGGTTCCGGATGCATGTGGAAGTAGTTTTGGTAAATCGAACACGGATGCATGTTTGCGATGTACCGCACCAAAACCATCTCCGACGTAGAAATCTGCCATGGCAGCAAGTTCATTTGCAAAACTTGCACGCTCGGAATCGTCTTTACTGGTCTCAGCTGGTTCAAAGCGAATATTCTCAAGAAGAATTATCTCCCCAGGTAAAAGTGATGCAGCCAAATTGGCAACAGACTCACCTTTAACTTGGCCAGGGAATTTAACGCCCTTGTTTAACAATTCACTCAGCCGCTTGGCAACCGGGGCCAATGTAAACTCTTCTGACGGTCCGTTCTTTGGACGCCCTAGATGAGCGGCGATTACAAGTGAGGCGCCTTTACTCAACAAAAGTTGAATAGTTGGCAAGCTTGCTTTTATACGTCCGTCATCAGTGATGACGCCATTTTTAATTGGCACATTAAGGTCGCAGCGTAAAAAAACCCGCTTACCTTTTAAATCAACTGTTGAAAGTTCTGGCATTACAACGTTTTGCCAATAAAACCGATCAGGTCGACGAGGCGGTTTGAGTAACCCCACTCATTGTCATACCAACCGACAACTTTGACTTGATTTCCAATAACTTTTGTTAGGTCAGAGTCAAAAACACATGATGAAGGATCTGTCACGATGTCTGAAGAAACGATTGGATCTTCGGTGTAAGAAAGATAGCCCTTTAGTTCTCCTTGAGCTGCCGCCTTCATCGCAGCATTGATTTCTTGAACTGTTGCCTCTTTGGCCAACTCAACTGTTAAGTCGGTTGCAGATCCTGTTGGAACAGGAACGCGCATTGCGTAACCATCAAGTTTGCCTTTGAGCTCAGGAAGCACAAGTGAGATCGCTTTTGCTGCACCTGTTGAGGTTGGGATCATATTTGTTGCAGCTGCGCGCGCGCGTCGAAGATCTTTGTGTGGGAAATCCAGGATTGGTTGATCGTTTGTGTACGCATGGATTGTTGTCATTAATCCCTTAACAATTCCCCAGTTGTCATTTAGAACTTTTGCCATTGGGGCAAGACAGTTTGTTGTACATGAGGCGTTAGAAATAATGTGATGCTTGCTTCCATCATATTTCAAGTGATTTACGCCCATGACGATCGTGATGTCTTCATCTGTTGCTGGCGCCGAAATGATCACTTTCTTAGCTCCTGCAGTGATGTGTTTCTGAGCATCTGCAGCTTTTGTGAAAATGCCTGTTGATTCAACAACTACATCGGCTTTTACAGATGCCCAAGGAAGATTTGCTGGATCACGCTCTGAAAAGATCTTTATTGTCTTACCGTCAACAGTAATTGAATCATCTGTGAAAGTTACGGGCAGGCCGAGGCGACCAAGGATTGAATCGTATTTAAGTAGGTGGGCAAGAGTCTCATTAGGAGTTAAATCGTTAATGCCTACGATATTGATATTCGGATTTGTAAGGCTGGCACGAAAAAAATTGCGCCCGATTCTTCCGAATCCGTTGATTCCTACATTAATCATGATTGAGTCCTTCGCAGTAGTGGGGCTCTAGGTTAAAACGAAGAAACCCCGTTTTTGATAACTGAAATATCTGCCACAACTTTGGGGTCTTATGGACGATCTTATCAGTGAGAAAGTCACCACAGTTGCTACCTTTTCGATCAATTGAGAAGATCTGGAGACAACCCACTCTCAGTATCAGGGATTCCTAACTCTGCGGCGCGCTTATCTGCCATTGCTAGCAGACGACGAATTCGTCCTGCGATTGCATCTTTTGTCATCGCTGGAGTGGCAAGTGATCCGAGTTCTTCTAATGATGCCTGCCCATGGTTGATGCGCAGTTCTCCGGCCTCTTTTAAATGGTCTGGAATTGTGGGCCCTAATATCTCCATTGCACGTTGAACTCGGGCAGCTGATGCTACAGCAGCTCGGGCTGAGCGACGTAGATTTGCATCATCAAAGTTTGCAAGTCGATTTGCAGTTGCCCTGACTTCACGACGCATGCGACGCTCTTCCCAGGCCATCACACTTTCATGTGCACCCAGGCGCGTTAGCAAAACTCCAATCGCATCTCCATCTCGAATGACAACACGGTCAACACCACGAACTTCGCGTGCCTTTGCAGCAATTCCCATTCGACGCGCTGCACCAACCAGTGCAAGCGCTGCCTCTGGACCAGGACATGTAATTTCTAACGACGACGATCGACCAGGTTCTGTCAAAGAACCATGTGCGATAAATGCGCCACGCCAAGCAGCTTCAGAGTCACAAATCGCAGCAGAGACTACTTGCGGAGGTAGACCTCGAACTGGACGACCATGTGAATCAACAAGACCTGTTTGGCGCGCAAGTGCATCTCCGTCATTAATGACACGGACTACGTAGCGAGAGCCTTTTCGCAGACCACCAGAAGACAACACAGCTAAATCTGAATCATGACCATAAATATCGGCGATGTCTTTGCGCAACCTTCGAGCACTTTGTGATGTATCAAGTTCTACTTCAATCACAATTTTTCCGGCCGCTAAGTGCAATCCCCCTGCAAAGCGAAGCAAAGCCGACACTTCTGCTTTTCGGCAGCAAGGCTTTGTTATCGCGATGCGAGAAAGTTCATCTTTAACAGATGCTGTCATTGCCATGGCGTAATCCAACCAGTTACGGCGATGGAATGTGGCTCAAACTTAAAAAATTTTTAGCCCTGCATCTCTAAACCTTAGGTTGATACTTGAAACCGTACCGAAAAGAAATGTGAAAATACTTACTCTCTACCCACGTCACGATGGGTTGGGTGAGCAGAAATATCATTTCCAATTTCGTTCAGTTGTCGCGCAATCTCGGCCGTAATTGCGACGCTTCTGTGTTTACCACCCGTGCATCCCACGGCGATCGTTACAAATTTTTTGCCTTCCCGAAGGTATCCCGTCAACATTGATTCAACAAGGTGCACATAGTCAGAGACAAACTCAGATACTCCCTCACTGCCTAAGACTGCAGAACTAACCTGCTGCGTTAATCCAGTGAGAGGACGAAGCTCTGGATTCCAGTGAGGATTTGGAATGAAGCGACAGTCCAGAACTAGATCTGCATCAACTGGAATTCCATATTTATAACCAAAGGAGAGAACATTTATTCGCACCCCTTTAACTTTACCTTTTCCAAAGATTTCACCCACACGCTTTTCCAACTGATGAACATTCAAATTAGTCGTATCGATTGCAACATCACACTGTGAACGGATCTCTTCGAGTTTGTCTCGTTCACGAGAGATCCCATCCACGATCCGATCATTACCCTGCAGAGGATGAGGTCTCCGTGTTGATTCAAAACGTTGAACCAATGCCTGATCTGTAGCGTCAAGAAAAACTAATCGATAAGGAAGTGACTCCGACTTTAACTGTGCCAACGCCTGTGAGAGCTCATCGAAAAACTCTCCCCCTCGCACATCAACAACAACTGCTAACTCTTTACCTTGTGGGCCAGTTCCTTTTGAAACTAATGCTGATAACAGTGAAGGTGGAAGGTTATCCACGACATACCAACCTAAATCTTCCAGCGCATGGGCAACCGTGGATCTACCTGCACCAGACATGCCAGTAAGAATCAGGGTTTCATGTGAACTCATGGATTAATTATCGCTGATTTCGCCAGTCTCGGCATTAACTTTTTGAGTAGAAATCGACTCCAAATGGGATTCAATGAGAGATGCGATTTTGCCTCCTATGCCTGGTGTTGCAGCAATCTCTTCAACAGTTGCCTTGCGTATCGCCGCTACGGAACCAAAATGCTCTAAGAGTGAGGCCCTTCGCGCAGATCCTAATTGCGGAATTTCATCCAAAATCGACTCCAACATTATCTTTGAGCGCCGAGAGCGATGGAAAGTGATTGCAAATCTATGAGCCTCATCTCGAATTCGTTGCAAGAGATATAAACCCTCACTACTTCGCGGAAGGATCAGTGGATCTTTAGAGCCAGGTACCCAGACCTCTTCTAATCGCTTTGCCAATCCACATAATGCAATATCTGTGATTCCGAGTTCATCCAAGGCACGTTGTGCAGCGTTGACTTGTGGTTGTCCCCCATCAACAACAATCAATTGAGGCGGATATGCAAACTTGCTGGGCTTTCCGCCAAGCTCTGCGACTTCGGCCTCATTTTCTTTGCGATCATCTAGCAAACGCTTCAACCTGCGAGTAATTACTTGATGCATTGCTCGAGTGTCATCAAAGCCCTCACTGGTATCAATAATGAACCGTCGATACTCGCTCTTCTTAATCATTCCATCTTCAAAAACCACCATGGATGCCACTACAGAGGTTCCGGAAATATTTGAAATATCAAAGCATTCAATTCGAAGTGGAGTTCGCCCTAAGTTGAGATGTTCTTCAATTTCGGTAAGAGCCTTACCGCTAACGGCAGCATCTGTTGCTCGCTTACTTAAGTATTGAATAAGTGAGTACTGAGCGTTTCTTTTGACAGTTTGCAATAGTTCAAGTTTTTCGCCTCGTTGCGGGGCCTTAATCTCTACTTTGGTGGACCCGATTTGACCTAACCATTGCTCTAACTGTTCTTTATCTGCAGGATCTGAACTGATGTAAATATGTCGTGGAACGGGTATCGCTCCTGTTCCATATATCGAATACAAGAGTGCAGTTACTTCATCTTGGCCTTCAAGCACCATCTCTTGATCTACTATCCATGACCTCGAGCCCTTAACTGAACCTCGATGCATCGAGAAAATCGAACCTGCTGCATGGAAACCATCGTGATAAATAGAAATGAAATCTCCATCTAGATCATCAGAGAAATTTCCCTCGGTCGATTTTTGAGCTTTTTCAAAAGATTCAATCTGATCTCTTAAGCGTGCTGCCCTTTCGAACTCCTCATTGGCAGCAGCGGTATTCATCTCTTCGTGAAGTTTAGGAAGGATATTTTCCATGCCAGACTCCATGAACTCGTTGAGTCGACCGGCTAATTTTTTATGATCTTCCTGGGAAATCCAACCAACACAGGGTGCTGCACATTTTCCGATGTCTCCCAATAAGCATTGACGTTTGCTGTGCTGTGCACGAGAGAAGTTCGACGATGAACACGATCTAACTGGGAAAACTTTGAGTAAGACATCAAAGGTGTTTCGTAGTGCCCACGCATTTGTATATGGTCCAAAATACTTTAGACCAGGTCGCTTATCTTTGCGTGTAATAAAGATCATCGGGTACTCATCATTAAGGGATAAAGCCAAGTATGGATAGGACTTGTCATCCTTAAACTGAACGTTGTACTTAGGCTGGTACTGCTTGATCCAACTAAACTCTAAAGCTAGCGCCTCTAACTCTGTGCTAACGATTGTCCAATCAACGCGCACCGCTTCATGAACCATACGGTTGGTTTTTGTGGCGAGGTTTGCTTGAAAGTAGTTGCTTAAGCGATTTTTGAGATTTTTAGCTTTACCAACATAAATGACCTTGTCCTTACTGTTGTAAAAGCGATAAACCCCAGGATGCTCAGGAATGTTGCTAGGCCGATAACTCTTCGGATCTGCCATCGGCTTACTTCTTCGCTAAAGCTTTTCGATTAGTTTTTAGAATCTCGGCTAAGAACTGGCCTGTGTAACTCTCTTTAACCACAGATACTGCTTCTGGAGTTCCTTCTGCAACAACCATTCCTCCGCGGAATCCACCTTCAGGTCCCATATCAATGACCCAATCAGAGCACTTGATGACATCTAAGTTGTGCTCAATTACCACAACAGTATTTCCAGTATCAACCAAACGGTTAAGAACTGTCAGAAGTTTGTTTACATCTTCAAAGTGCAATCCAGTAGTAGGTTCATCCAAAACATAAATGGTTCGACCGGTAGAGCGTCTTTGCAGTTCAGTTGCCAGCTTTACGCGCTGGGCCTCTCCCCCGGACAACGTTGGAGCCGATTGTCCGAGTCGGACATAACCAAGTCCAACATCGTTAAGTGTCTTCAAATATCTTGCAATTGCCGGAACTGACTCGAAGAATCCACTAGCCTGTTCGATCGGCATATTGAGTACTTCGGCGATTGTTTTTCCTTTGTAATGAACCTCAAGAGTTTCACGGTTATAACGCGCTCCATGACAAACTTCGCACGGTACGTAAACATCAGGCAGAAAGTTCATTTCAATCGTGATGGTGCCATCGCCAGAGCAGTTCTCACAGCGTCCGCCTTTAACGTTAAAAGAAAAACGACCTTGCTGGTAGCCACGAATTTTCGCTTCACTTGTCTCAGCAAATAGGGCGCGAATTTTGTCAAAGACACCTGTATAGGTAGCTGGGTTTGATCGTGGCGTTCGACCAATAGGTGATTGATCAACATGAACTACTTTATCCAAAAGATCTATGCCAGTTACAGTTCTATGTCGACCAGGTACTAATCGCGCTCCATTTAATTTATTGGCTAGAGTTACATACAAAATGTCATTTACAAGAGTTGATTTTCCTGATCCACTCACGCCCGTAACAGAGACAAAAACACCCAAAGGTACTTCCACTTCAATGTCTTTTAGATTGTTCTCTTTGGCGCCTTTAATTACTAAGGTGCGTTTAGGATCGATAGGGCGGCGCTTCTTAGGAATATCGATTGATTTTCTTCCTGAAAGGTAAGCACCAGTAATTGATTCCTTTGACGCTATGAGCTCCTCGTAGCTTCCAGAAACAACAACATGTCCGCCATGTTCACCGGCTCCCGGCCCAATATCGACGATCCAATCAGCCGTACGAATCGTCTCTTCATCATGCTCAACTACTATTAACGTATTTCCTAAATCTCTTAGACGAGTCAACGTCTCAATTAATCTTTTGTTATCGCGCTGATGTAATCCAATAGAAGGTTCATCAAGAACATAAAGAACTCCCACTAACCCACTACCAATCTGTGTTGCAAGACGAATACGTTGTGCCTCTCCCCCTGATAGTGATCCCGCGGGGCGGGCAAGGGAGAGATAATCCAATCCAACGTCAAGAAGAAATCCCAAGCGAGCATGCACTTCCTTCATAACTCGCTCAGCAATCTGCGCTTCGCGTTTATTCAACTTGATCTGCTTCAAGAAAACAGCACAATCGGCAATTGATAATTCACAAATCTCGGCGATGTTCTTATCGCCAATAGTTACTGCTAAAACCTCGGGTTTTAATCTTGCGCCGTTACAGGACTCACATGCAATCTGGCGCATATAGGCCTCGTATTTGTCGCGGCTGTAATCACTATCGGTTTCGCTATGTCTGCGGTGGATAAAAGGAACGACTCCTTCAAACCCTGTTGTGTAATTGCGGGCGCCATATCTACCCTTGTACTTCATCTTAATTTCATACTCATACCCATTTAAAATTGCATCTCGAGCCTTTACAGAAATCTTCTTCCATGGAGTATCGAGAGAAAATGGAAGATCCTTTGCTAAAGCTTCTAGCAGGCGCAAAAAGTAGTCCGAAGACTGTCCTCCGGACCATGGCGCAATTGCACCGTCATTTATGGAAATTGAATCGTCCGGAATAATCAGTTCATTATCGACTTCAAGTTTTGTACCAATACCGGAACACTCTGAACACGCACCAAAAGGCGAGTTAAAGGAAAATGATCGAGGTTCTAACTCTTCGAAAGAAAGTTCGCACCCATGGCATGCAAGATGCTCGCTAAATGTTCGTTCTTTATCTTTACCCTTTGCATCGACAAAATCCAAAACAACTATCCCAGAGGCCAATCGCAACGCTGTTTCAATCGAATCAGTTAATCTCGTTTTACTCTCAGCTTTTGCTGTTAAACGATCAATCACCACTTCAATAGTGTGCTTTTCCTGCTTCTTAAGTTTAGGAGCCTCATTAAGGGCGACTACTACTCCGTCTATTCGTGCTCGGGAATACCCTTGGGTTATCAAATCGCTAAAGAGTTCGACAAACTCTCCTTTTCTAGCCCTGACAACGGGTGCCAAAACTTGAAACTTTGTCGTAGGAGGAAGTTCCAGTATTTGATCAACAATTTGTTGCGGTGATTGCCGAGTTACGGTTTTGCCACAGTTGGGACAATGTGGTGTGCCAGCGCGAGCAAAAAGTAAACGCAAATAGTCATAAACCTCAGTGATTGTTCCAACTGTGGAGCGAGGATTTCGGTTCGTAGATTTTTGATCAATTGAAACTGCTGGAGAAAGCCCTTCGATAAAATCCACATCCGGCTTATCCATCTGCCCCAAAAATTGGCGTGCATAAGCAGAGAGCGACTCAACATAGCGTCGTTGTCCCTCAGCAAAAATAGTGTCAAATGCTAAAGATGATTTCCCTGAACCCGATAAGCCGGTAAAGACGACCAGTGATTCTCTGGGTAACTCAATAGAAACATTCTTCAGGTTATGTTCGCGAGCACCGCGGACTATTAACTTATCGATGCTCACTTCAGACCCCGGCTTCTTCCATCATTCGTAGTTCTTTTTTCAAAATTTTGATCTCATCACGCAAACGGGCTGCGACTTCAAATTGGAGCTCTCCAGCGGCGTTCTTCATCTGTTCAGTAAGTGAGCCTATCAATGCAATCAAATCCCTGCGAGGAAGGGAAATAGATTTTCCATCAAATAGACCCGAAACAGCTACTTTCTTTGCGGAGGATTTTTCATGAGACAAGAGCTCTTCTGTGTCTTCGCTCTCTCGATTAATCAGGTCTGTAATATCTGCGATTTTTTTGCGAAGTGGTTGTGGGTCAACACCACGTTCTAAGTTATACGCAACTTGCTTTGCTCTCCTGCGATTAGTTTCATCAATCGCTTTTGCCATAGAGGCAGTTATGTTGTCTGCGTACATGTGAACTTCACCAGAGACATTTCGTGCGGCTCGACCGATCGTTTGAATCAGGGACGTAGCAGAACGTAAGAAGCCTTCCTTATCCGCATCGAGAATAGATACGAGTGAAACTTCAGGTAGATCTAGACCTTCTCGCAATAAGTTGATTCCGATCAGAACGTCGTATTCGCCAGTTCTGAGTTCGCGAAGTAATTCAACTCGACGCAATGTATCGACCTCTGAGTGCAGATATCGTACATTGACGCCCTTTTCTTGCAGGTAATCTGTGAGATCTTCAGACATCTTCTTTGTTAAAGTCGTAACAAGAACTCGTTCATTTCGAGCAGCTCGAATGTTTATTTCATCTAGCAGATCATCAATCTGTCCTTTAATGGGCTTGATGACGATCGCCGGATCAACCAATCCCGTTGGTCGAATCACTTGCTCGACTACATCGTTATTAACTTTTTCTAACTCATATTTTCCAGGCGTTGCGGAAAGGTAAAGCTTTTGCCCAGTTCTTTCGACGAACTCAGGAAACTTTAGCGGCCTGTTATCTAACGCACTTGGAAGTCGAAATCCATGTTCGACCAGCGTTCTTTTTCGTGATGCATCCCCTTCAAACATTGCGCCTAACTGTGGAACAGTCACGTGACTCTCATCTATAACAGTTAGAAAATCCTCTGGAAAATAATCCAACAAACAATGTGGAGCAGAGCCAGCTGGTCGATCATCCAGGTGCCGGGAGTAATTTTCGATGCCGCTGCAAAATCCAATTTGTTCCATCATTTCGATGTCAAAAGTCGTGCGCATTCTTAATCTTTGAGCTTCAAGCAACTTCCCTTGCTTCTCCAATAGATTGAGTTGGACCTGTAATTCATCTTGTATATCTCCGATGGCACGCTTCATCGTTTCGGGTCCAGCGGCATAGTGAGTCGCAGGAAAGATGTACATCTCTTGCTCGTCGGCGATAATCTCACCGGTTAATGGATGAAGCGTAGAGATCTTCTCGATCTCATCTCCAAACATCTCAATTCGAATTGCCAACTCTTCATACATTGGAATGATTTCGATTGTGTCGCCACGCACCCTAAATGTGCCACGCTCAAAAGCCATATCGTTTCGCTTGTACTGAACATCTACGAATTTTCTGAGCAGAGAGTTTCGTTCAATTTCATCGCCCACTCGCAAGCGAATCATTCGATCGACATACTCTTGAGGTGTTCCAAGGCCATAGATGCAAGAGACAGTAGCTACAACAATCACGTCTCTCCTTGTCAGTAATGAGTTAGTCGCTGAGTGACGCAGCCTTTCAACCTCTTCGTTAACCGATGAGTCCTTTTCGATAAAGGTATCCGTCTGTGGAACATAGGCCTCTGGTTGGTAATAGTCGTAGTAAGAAACAAAATACTCGACAGCATTATTTGGCATCAGTTCGCGAAATTCATTAGCAAGCTGTGCCGCCAACGTCTTATTTGGTGCTAAAACCAAAGTGGGCCTCTGAAGTTTTTCAATCAACCAGGCAGTTGTCGCTGATTTTCCCGTTCCAGTTGCACCAAGAAGAACAACATCTTGCTCACCAGCTTTGATCCGGCGTGCAATCTCTTCTATCGCCTCAGGTTGATCACCGGCAGGGACATAATCACTTACAACTTGGAAAGGAGCCACTGAGCGTTGTAGATCACTGACAGGGCGCATTTTCCTAGCCTACTTAGAAAGTTTCGATGATGCTATCCCAGATGTTTTCAACCTGGCGCAAGAGTTCATCCTCGCTGCCGGTGTTTTCAATCAAGAAATCTGCAACATCTTCACGTTCTTGGCGGGTGGCTTGCGAAGCTATCCGCGCATCAATCTCTGATTTAGCCATTCCACGTGAACGCAACCTTTCAACTCTGGTTTCATACTCGGACTCAACTGTTACAACAAGATCAAAACGATCCTGAGACTTTGTTTCTACGAGCAGTGGAATCTCATAGACAAGAACTTCATTATCTTTGAGTGAAGAAACCGCTGATTCAAACTTCTTTTTTACGTAAGGATGAATAATCCCCTCAAGTTTTAATTTCAAAGAAGAGTCCTTGAAAACTAGTTCTGCTAATGCGCTTCGATTAACATCGCCATTGAGCAATACTGAATCACCAAAAATACTGACAACTTCATCAAAGCCTTTTGATCCTCTTTCGATGGCTTCCCGCGCTAGTTGATCGGCATCGATTACAAATGCGCCTAACTCTGCAAAGTACTGAGCCGCCAAAGATTTACCGCTACCTATTCCGCCGGTTAATCCGATCACGCGCATGTGCCTATCGTATCTTCACTGGCTTGAAACATCCCCAGAGTTTCTTGATCAAAATGAAAATAAAAAAGGCCCAGCGTAATCGCTAGGCCTTTTTTAATCTAAATCAATTAAGCGGTTGGAGTTGATTCCTCTGGCGCTGCAGCTGCATCGGCAACTTTGGCTTCAGCTTTCTGCTTCTTGTGTGCCATAAAGCGCTCTTTAGCAAGTGAGTATTGCGCTTCCCACTCTTCGCGCTGGCTTTCATAGCCTGGCTTCCACTCTTGAGAATCTGCATCAAAACCTTCTGGGTAAATGAAGTTTCCTGCAGCATCATATCTAGCTGACATTCCATACTGAGATGGATCGAAAGCTTCGATTTCAATTTCGTGACCTTCATTAGCTTGCTTGAGAGACAATGAAATTCGACGACGCTCTAAATCGATATCGATAATCTTTACGAAAAGTTCATCGTCTACCTGAACAACCTGCTCTGGAATTTCAACATGGCGCTCTGCCAACTCTGAAATGTGAACAAGTCCTTCGATTCCTTCATGCACGCGAATAAACGCACCGAATGGAACAAGTTTTGTTACAACACCAGGAACGACCTGATTGATCGTGTGTGTTCGTGCAAATGCTTGCCAAGGATCTTCTTGAGTTGCCTTAAGAGAAAGTGAAACGCGCTCACGCTCAAAGTCCACTTCTAGAACTTCAACTGTGACTTCATCTCCAACTTCAACAACTTCACCTGGGTGATCAATGTGCTTCCATGAAAGCTCTGATACGTGAACAAGGCCATCTACTCCACCGAGATCAACGAAGGCACCGAAGTTTACAATTGATGAAATAACGCCTGAACGTACTTGACCCTTTTCCAATTGATTAAGGAAAGTTGTGCGTGATTCGGATTGAGTCTGTTCCAAAAATGCGCGTCGTGAAAGAACTACGTTGTTTCGGTTCTTATCAAGTTCAATAATGCGTGCTTCAACTTGCTTGCCAATATATGGCGTTAGGTCGCGAACACGACGCATTTCTACAAGTGATGCAGGCAAGAATCCACGAAGACCAATGTCTACGATTAAGCCACCTTTAACAACTTCAATAACTGTTCCAATAACAACTTCGTCACGCTCTTTCTTTCCTTCAATATCTCCCCAAGCGCGTTCGTACTGTGCGCGCTTCTTGGAAAGTATGAGTCGACCTTCTTTATCTTCTTTTTGAAGAACGAGAGCCTCAATAATTTCGCCAACTTTAACGATTGAATTTGGATCTGCATCATGGCGAATAGAAAGCTCGCGTGATGGAATTACACCTTCGGTCTT
>WLED01000019.1 GCA_009704445.1 Actinomycetota bacterium | reverse complement strand
TCGAACCTGTGCGCATGCCTTCGGAGGGCAACGCTCTATCCCCTGAGCTACGGGGGCTCTGTGGGCTTACTACACAAGGTTATCAGCGGGTGCAAAGTTGTGTGCATACTGCAAGAATCTGCCTATGAACTCAATTGCGTATTTAGCAACAGGTTGTTTTTGGGGAGCCGAACGTCGTTTTTGGATGATGGATGGCGTGATTGAAACAAACGTTGGTTATATGGGTGGAAATCGACCAAATCCAACTTATGAACAAGTGTGCACTGGAGTTACAGGCCATGCTGAAATTGTGAAAGTTGTATTCGACTCTTCAAAGGTTTCTTATCAGCGATTACTTGAAGAGTTCTGGGTGATGCACGATCCGACATCATTAAATCAGCAAGGTGGAGATATCGGAACGCAATATCGCAGTGCGATTTATACAACCGATGATTCACAGCAAAATACTGCTTTGGCATCAAGGGATGAATACCAAACGGCGTTGTCAGCTGCAGGATTAAACCGGATCTGTACAGAAATTTTGAGTGCCGAAGGCATCGAGTACTACCCGGCCGAGGAGTACCACCAAAAGTACTTGCAGAAGAATCCAAATGGCTATGACTGTCATTCCAGTACAGGGGTTGCCTATCCGGCATCTGCGGTGATCAATTGAGCATTAAAGATAACGAGGGTAAAAACAACTCAGCTCACAACGAGTATCCAGTAACAATTGATGAGCAGGCGCTCGCAGCCCGAGTAGATCCACTCTCTTATGACGTGCTGCGCAATGCCGCAACAGAGCGCCCCTTTACAGGTGAATACACCGACACAGAAACAGTAGGTGTGTATAAATGCAAAGCATGCGCCGCCGAACTATTTAGAAGTGAAACTAAATTTCATTCAGGATGCGGTTGGCCATCTTTTTATGCACCAACTGCAGATGATGCAGTGCGCTTGATAGAAGATCGCTCCTTGTTTCCGAGAGTTCGAACGGAGGTTCTTTGTGCCTCGTGCGGCTCTCACTTGGGACATGTCTTCGATGGTGAAGGTTATGACGTTCCAACCGATCAACGTTGGTGCATCAACTCCGTATCGCTGGTTTTAGAACCTCGATAATTCAAATTTGATTACAAGGAAAACGTTGGATACTCATCTGTAACAAGTAGAAGTGCATACCCAACGACTCGGTTCCAATAAGCGATAGTACCTACAACACCTTCTGCGCATTTTTCTGGGTAATTACCAGTAAACAAGATAGATAGCCAACCAATCAACGTTAAGAACACTGCATAGATGGCATAAAAAATTCCAACTAGATACAAAGGAATTGCAATAAACCATTTAATCAAAGGCAACCATCGATTAAGTGCTTTTGCATCAACTTCTGGAAAAGTTACGCTAACAACATCATTTTCTTCAATAGAGGGATACTCGTCAGTGAGCAACAAAACATAGGCATCAACACGAGTCTGCAAGGAGAGCAGAGCTTCATTAAATGAGAGAACATAGCTGGGATAGATCTTTCGAAAAACTATTGCTAAAGCTACTGGAAGCGAAATCAAACCAACCATGAAATAACTTGCATCATCACTTGATAAATCGGCAGCTGCTGTAAATGAGGCAATAAAAATTGCCATTGGTACAACTAAAACAAGACGAAAAAGCGCAGTTAAACGATTGCGTTCTGTCAGGGATACATCAATTTGGGTTTCTATTTGATTACTCATAGTTCAAATCTACCCCTTTACAGCGGTGATAGCCTTAATCCATGAGAGACAATTGGATTGAAGTTCCTCACCTTTCGGAGCTGCAAACCCATACCAGCGTTAAATGGCGAGAAATTCCCGGCATCGATCAATTCAAGAGGACAGTTTAAATGTCAGTCAGAAAATACGATGTTGTGATCATGGGAGCAGGACACAATGGTTTAGTTGCTGCGACTTACTTAGCTAAGGCAGGCAAATCAGTTCTCATCCTTGAGGCAAATAATGAAATTGGTGGAGCAACGCAAAGTGTGCAGGCATTTCCAGGCTTTGATGCACGAGTTTCTCGCTATTCCTATCTTGTTGCTCTTTTGCCTGACAAGATTGTTAACGACTTTAATCTGAATTTCGAAACTATCTCAAGAGATGTCTCAAGTTTTACTCCTTATACAAATGCTCAGGGAGTGGATAAAGGCTTGTATGTCTCTAGAAATTGGGATGCTAAAACTGAAGAATCATTTAATGAAATTGATCCAACTGGAAATGAAGGCAAGGCCTGGCAGGATTTTTACTCCGAAGTTGCCCAGTTTGCTGAAAAAATTGCACCAACTCTTCTTCAGCCATTACAAACGCGCTCACAATTGCGTGAACTGATTAATCTGCCAAGTGCTTGGAAGTATCTGATTGAAGAACCAATCGGTGAAGTTATTTGTGATCGATTTAAGGATGACATCGTTCGAGGAGTTGTTTTAACGGATGCACTTATTGGCACTTTTGCATCAGCTCATGATCTCCAAGCAAATATCTGTTTTCTCTACCATCTCATTGGTAACGGAACGGGGGAGTGGAAAGTGCCTCGCGGAGGTATGGGAGCCCTAGTAAGTGAACTCATACGAGTTGCAACCGAATCTGGTGTTGAAATTCAAACTAATCACAAGGTTGTTGCTATCGAAAGTACAAGTGCAAGTGTGAAAGTTAGAACATCATCAGGTGAAGAATTCACTGCAGCACACTTTCTGTCCAATGCTGCTCCTGGAGTTTTGGCAGAGATTAGAGGCAAGAAAAAGCCTGAATCATTAGATGGCGCGCAGTTGAAAATCAACATCCTTCTCAAGCGCCTTCCCAAGTTAAAGTCTGGGATCGATCCGCAGTTAGCTTTTGCTGGAACTTTCCATGCGAATGAAAGTTTTACCCAGTGTGAGGGTTCTTATCTAGAGGCAAAGAATGGCAATATGCCTGCAAAGCTTCCCATTGAAATGTATTGCCACACATTGACCGATCCTTCGATTCTAAGTCCAGAGCTATCGTCAGCCGGCTTTCATACCTTAACTCTCTTTGCCCTTCACACTCCTGCATCGTTATTTGATAGCGACAATGACTCTGCGCGAGCGGCAGCACTTGATTCAGCTTTTGCATCACTAAATGAATATTTAGTTGAGCCAATACAGGATGTCATTGCTGCAATTGAAATTAAAACACCGCTTGATCTTGAAGAAGCGATTGCTTTACCGCGAGGCAATATTTTTCACAGAGACTTACAGTTTCCATTTCGCGAAGATGGAAGCCAGCCATCATGGGGAGTCGAAACCGATGACCCACGCATCTTTATCTGCGGCGCAGGTGCTACACGTGGCGGCGGTGTAAGCGGTATACCTGGCCATAATGCGGCAATGGCTGTACTAAGTAGCAATTAGACTTATTCAATGGACCTTCATCCTGAAACATCGGCGATTAGCGTAGGCCGACCTGACTCGGCGCCAGATGCATCAGTAAATCCTCCATTATTTTTGTCCTCGACTTATCACGCAGGTGGTCCAGTTGGTTATGGACGTTATGGAAATCAAACGTGGAGCGCACTTGAAGAGGCAATTGCAGAGTTAGAGGGCGGACAAACACTTACATTCTCATCTGGCATGGCAGCAATAAACGCACTCTTTTCTATTTTGCCTATTGGTGCACCTGTAGTTGCATCACACGAGGGATATAGCGGAACTATGGGTTTGCTTAATCAGTTACAGTCATCAGGTCGCTTAGAAGTTCGCTTAGTTGATGTGACCAAAAACGATGAGGTAATAGCTGCAATGAAAGGCGCCGCACTCGTTTGGCTTGAATCACCAACGAATCCATCTCTTGATATTGCAGATCTGCCAACTCTGATAACAGCTGCAAAGAAACTCGGCATCGGAGTAGGTGTTGATAACACTTTTGCTACCCCTCTGACACAGTTACCGCTTTCAATGGGCGCAGATGTTTCAATGCACTCGGTAACAAAGTTTTTATCTGGCCACAGTGATGTTGTGCTTGGATCACTTTCTACAAATGATGAGGCATTACTAAAAAGATTAGAAGAAGCGCGTCGCTTTAACGGATCAATCCCAGGACCCTTTGAAGCGTGGTTGGCACTTCGTGGCATACGTACATTTCCAATTCGCTTTCGCGCAGCAGAGAGCAATGCAAAAGATTTAGTAAAGCGTCTGAGTGAGCATCCAAAGATTACAAAAGTTCGCTATCCCGGATTTGGAGCCGTCATCTCGTTTGAAGTAGATGCACCAGTTGAGGCCGTCCAAAAAGTCTGCGAATCATCGAAAGTCATTATTCATGCAACTAGTCTTGGGGGAGTCGAATCTCTATGGGAGCGCCGCCGTCGTTGGGCCGGTGAAAGCATCTCAGTGCCGGAGCGGTTAATTCGCCTAAGCGTCGGTTGCGAACATGTTGAGGACCTATGGTCAGATATTGATCAGGCTCTTGCGGTTTTGTAGAGAAATTCTCAGAAATACAGAGTATTTTTAGCACATGTTTAAAGTATTTAGTCGCATAGCTGCAGCTGTTGCTGTGGTGCTTGTGGCTTTTCGCGCGGTCGGATCTTTTCTTTCATGGGTTGAACATCAAGAAGATACCGTCGCAGATACATGGGTTGATGAAGACGAATTAGAAGATGTCTGAGATTCAATACATTCCGGGCAGTTGCAATATCGGTAAAGGTGAGATTAAACGTAGACAATTTGTCGCTTTACTTGGTTTGTTTCTTTCTATATTTGCATTAGTAACTTTGATATCAATTGATGCGCCATCTAGTTCTCGGATTGGAATCTTTTTTCCACTCATGATGGCATCTGTGGGATACATTCAATCACGCAGGAAGTTTTGCCTCGCCTATGGATTTGCAGGAACATTCAACGTAGGCAAACTTGGCGATATCTCAAGAGTGGCATCCCCAGAAGATCGTGCGGCAGACCGAAAAACTGCGCTCACAATTCTTGGAAAATCATTTCTTCTAGCAGCTATAGCGACAGGAGTAGTTGTCGTACTTCCATTCTAAATACCAACAAAAGAATAAAGATCGAGAATTAAACGATCTCTGTTCCATCTTTTCTTGTTGCCGTTAAACTTGCTACACCTGTAACAATCAACGATGCAAGTATTACTCCAAGGCTGACTTCAATTGTTATGTGCGGAAGTGCCAAGCCGAGAATGTCATGAACGCCTGCGCCGTGGAAAGCCTCAATAATCATCTTGGTTCCAATGAATGCAAGAATAAATGAGAGCCCTTTTGAAAGAAAAATTAACCTTTGCAACAAACCTTGTATTAAGAAATAAAGTTGACGCAAGCCCATTAGTGCAAAGATATTTGCGCATACAACGATATATGGATCACGGGTAATTCCAAAGATTGCCGGAATAGAGTCAAGAGCAAAGATTAAGTCAGTAAAGCCCAAAGAAATCAGTGCAATAGTAAAGGTACTAGCACCTTTCGATCGCAAGAAAGTAACGATGCGATCCTCTTTATATTCTTCTTCTTCGCTATCTTCGAAGAACATTTTGTATGCGGTAAAGATTAGGAATGCACCGAAAATGAAGAATGCACTGGAGAATTTCTCTAAGATCGCACTTCCTGCCGCGATAAAACCACCACGAAGAACCAAAGCGATAATGATTCCGAGCAAGAGGACTAGTTGCTGCTTAGTTCTTTCAATTTGAAACCTAGCCAAGATGATGACAAAGACAAATATGTTGTCTACAGAGAGCGCATATTCAGTCAGCCATCCAGCAAAAAACTCTTTTTGAGAGTTGGGATCGGTTGTCCAGTTGTTCATGAAATATCCAAAAGCCAACGCAGCCGCTACATATATAAGGGTCCAGATTCCAGCCTCTGTAATTGTCGTTTCCTTATTGCGCCTAGCAATCGCAATCATTAAATCCATGACGATTACCAAGGATAAAATTCCTAGGGTGATGAGCCAGACAGCTGTAGATTCCATTGGGAGATTCTGCCACTAAACGAGCACCAAGATGTTGATTAAATGAGATTGCCCGATTGAATTCTTTTCAACGATACACTTTGTGCATGGATACTCTTTATACAGCCCTGCTAGTCCTAATATTGATTGGTATCGCTGGCCTTGGTTGGTTTTCATTTGTCCTTTACAAGAAGCAGCGACGAAACTCCGAGAGAGTTATTCGTGAGGTCTACAAAGCCTCAAATGAAATAAAAAAGAGTATTTCCCACTCGTATTATCAAAGTGAAGCCTACGCCCAACTAATCCAGCTTCTTGACTTTAAATCATCACTGCCTGCAACTCGTGGTTGGGCAGCTTCTCCAGACTTACTGCTGACTATTTATGAAACTATTAGTAGAACAAAACCATCGCTGGTCGTTGAATTAGGTTCTGGTGTTTCAACTTTAGTCGCGGCAAAATCTGGTGCTAAGAAAGTCGTAAGTTTAGATGGTTCCAAAGAGTATGCAGAAAAGACAAGAGAGATGCTCAAGGAACATAGAGTCCGTGGCGTAGAGGTTCGATTTGCAGCGTTATTGCCTTATGTCAATGGCTTAACTTGGTATGACGTTTCAGTCATTAAGGACCTAAAGAAGATCGATCTTTTAATTGTAGATGGCCCACCAGGTAACAATAATCCTGAGTCGCGTTATCCAGCTTTAAAGGAGTTTAAAGATAAGTTATCACCTAGAGCAGTAGTAATTCTCGATGACGTTAATCGGGAAGGCGAGAGAAAATTAGCCGAGGATTTTGCTGCAGCCCTACCAAATCATGAACTTATCATTCTCAATCACGAAAAGGGCGCCGCGATAATTTCGCCTCGATAAATCTATGCAGACAACTCTCGAAGATGGGCTGCGAAGTGCCTGTGATCAGATCGTAGACACCTCTACATTTGTTCGAGCAGTTCTCTCTGGCCGGCGACGCAATATGCAGGTCAGTTTTGAGCGAATTGATATTCGATTAATTGAGATTAAGGGCAAGTTAAACCTCCAATTAATGCAAAATGACGGTCGCACCACAACAACGAAGAATGTCGCACCTGATCGCGCGGTAGTCCAGGAGCTACTCGATAGCGGCTATGCAAACATAATGGTCGAGAGTATTTCGCAGATCTATTCAGTTCGAATCACCAAAAGCGGCGATGCGCAGGTGCATATTGAAAAACAAGAATCCCAACAAGACCTCTCTCATGACAAAAAGAAGGATCGCTTGTTGGATTCCTCGGATCCATTTTTGTTGGAAGTTGGAATCTCCGATGTAAAAGGAGTAATCAAACCTTCACGGCAAGATAAGTACAAACAGGTAGAAGAGTTTTTGCGGATACTTTCTCCTGCTCTAAACGCTGCTATTGCAGCAGGTCATATTCGAAAGCCCACGGTAGAAAACCCACTCAACATCGTTGATCTGGGTTGCGGGCATGCTTATTTAACATTTGCCGCTCACCAGTTTTTAATTAAATCTGGGATACCTGTAAAAGTTGTAGGAATCGATGTCAGAGTTGAAAGCAGAGATCGCAATAATGCAATTGCAAAGAAACTTGGTATTGAATCATCAATTGAATTTGTAGCAGAAGAGATCTCAAAAACAACATCACAACCGGTAGATATAGCAATTGCACTTCATGCCTGCGATACCGCAACAGATGATGCGATCGCTTGGGCAGTAAATGGCGGAGCCCAGCTTTTGCTGATTGCTCCTTGTTGTCATCACGATATTCAAAAGCAAATGGACGCCGCGCCAGAGCCATGGACTGCTCTGACTAAGTTTGGATTAATGAAAGAACGTTTGGCAGATTTGATTACTGATTCATTTCGCGCGCAGTTACTTCGCCTTGTTGGCTATCGAGTAGAGGTAATTGAGTTTGTTGCAGGAGAACACACTCCAAGAAATTTGATGATTCGTGCCGTCAAAACAGATGCCAAACCGGATGCAATAGATACTCAGAGATATCTTGAAATGACCAGCCAATGGGGCGTTATTCCCGCCTTAGAAAAGAAACTTCCCACTCTTAACATCCGTTAGACTTGGCACATGTCCAAGGTCCTTTCTTCCCTTCCAGTTGGTGAAAAAGTTGGTATCGCTTTTTCTGGTGGGCTCGATACCTCAGTGGCTGTTGCATGGATGCGCGCAAAAGGCGCAGTGCCTTGCACGTACACAGCAGATCTTGGTCAGTACGATGAACCAGATATTGATTCGGTTCCAGGGCGCGCAAAAGAATATGGCGCAGAGATTTCACGCCTTGTAGATTGCAAAAACGCTTTAGTCGAAGAAGGCCTTGCAGCAATTGCATGTGGGGCTTTTCACATTAGATCTGGTGGAAAACAGTATTTCAATACAACACCTCTTGGACGCGCTGTTACTGGCACCATGCTTGTTCGCGCAATGCATCAAGATTCAGTCGAAATTTGGGGCGATGGTTCAACATATAAAGGCAATGATATTGAGCGCTTTTATCGTTATGGGCTTTTAGCGAATCCAAATTTAAGAATTTATAAGCCATGGCTTGATCAGGATTTTGTAACTGAGTTAGGTGGTCGCAAAGAAATGAGTGAGTGGTTGGTCAAAAATGGCCTGCCATATCGCGACAGCACCGAAAAAGCGTATTCAACCGATGCAAATATTTTGGGTGCTACTCATGAGGCGAAAAGTTTAGAAAACCTGGACACATCCGTAGAACTGGTTCAACCAATCATGGGCGTTCGCTTCTGGGATGCAAGCGTAAAAATTGATAGCGAAGATGTTCGAATTACTTTTGTTCAAGGTCGCCCAACAGCAATTAATGGCAAAGCTTTTGCTGACGTTGTTGATTTAATGAAAGAGGCAAATTCAATTGGCGGTCGCCATGGCCTTGGTATGGCTGATCAAATTGAAAACAGAATCATTGAAGCAAAAAGTCGCGGAATCTATGAAGCTCCAGGTATGGCGCTTTTGTTTATTGCCTACGAAAGATTAATAAGTGCTATTCACAATGAAGACACAATTGCTAACTATCATGCAGAAGGTCGCAGATTAGGTCGACTTCTCTATGAAGGTCGCTGGTTTGATCCACAAGCATTAATGTTGCGTGAATCATTGCAGCGCTGGGTGGCATCTGCAGTAAACGGTGAAGTAAGTTTTCGCCTGCGCCGAGGTGATGATTATTCAATTATTAATACAACTGGTCCTGGTCTTAGTTATCACCCAGAAAAACTCTCCATGGAGCGCACAGAAAATGCTGCATTTGGCCCAGTTGATCGCATTGGTCAGTTAACGATGCGCAACCTTGATATTGCCGATACTCGTGCAAAGTTAGAGCTCTACCGTTCCCAAGGTCAAATAGGGGATGGGGAGTTCAAATTAATCGGTGAAATCGAAAATTAAGTTAAAACAAACGGACAACAGGAGAGCCATGCCAAAGAAAACGCTAGTAAAGATATTTGCAATCATTGCTGTCGCAGCTATTGCATTTGCATCATTCACATCATTAGGAGGAGATGACAACGTGTCCGGATCAACATCAGCTTCAGGTCTTCCATCAGTAACTGACAATGCAGGAGAAGCTCCAACAATTACACCTCCAACTGGTGCTGCGCCAACAACATTGCAATCAGTGGATATTATTGAAGGAACTGGCGCAGAAGTTCTCGCGACTTCAACAATAACTTTTCATTACACATTGATGTCTTGGTCAGATGGTCAAATTCTTGAATCATCATGGACGAGTGGGCAACCTGCCGTATTCCCACTTACGCAATTGATAGCAGGATGGCAACAGGGTTTACCTGGGATGAAAGTTGGTGGACGTCGACTTCTTGTTGTGCCGCCATCACTTGGTTACGGGGTAATTCCAGGCCATCCACTAGAGACAGAGACTTTGATCTTTTCATTAGATATTCTTGCAGTTTCCTAGGAAGCCTTAATCTAAAACCCCATCAGCCAACACAGCTGATGGGGTTTTATTCTTGTTTACCAACTGTTCATTTCGTGAAAGGCGAGTAAGGGGATTGGCCATTGGAATAGACCCGTACTCTAAAGCTACAAACGATGCCATTTAGGAAGTAAATGACAGTGGTCACCATGAAAAGTAACTATGAAGGGGGAAAGCAGTGAATAAATTAGTCTCTGAATTCCTCGGTACCTGTCTCTTAGTATGCATTGTTGTTGGCTCCGGAATCATGGCAACCAACCTTTCTCAAGATATCGGCCTCCAGTTACTGATTAATACAGTTTCAACTGTATTTGGTTTGATGGTCCTGATTCAACTGTTGATGCCAATTAGCGGAGCGCACTTTAATCCAGTAGTAACACTGATGAACCTCATTCAAAAAAATATCAGTATCTCTACATTCATTAAATTCTCAATTGTCCAGACAGCAGGTGCAATCACCGGTGCAATCCTTGCAAATGCCATGTTTAATTACGCATTGATCGAAACATCAACAAAGATTAGATCAGGAAACAATGTCTATCTTGGAGAAGTAATTGCTACAGTTGGCCTTGTTTTGGTAATCAATCTTCTTGTATCTCAAGAGAAAACAACGCTAATTCCTGTGATGGTTGCTTCATGGATAGGCAGTGCTTATTTCTTCACCAGTTCAACTTCCTTTGCAAATCCTGCAGTAACGGTTGGCAGAATGTTTTCTGACTCATTTGCAGGTATCGCACCCAGCAGTGTTCTTCAATTCATAGCAGCTCAAATTATCGGTGCATTACTTGGTCTAGGAATATTTAAGGTGGTATCTCGATGAGTCAAAAACCAACAGTACTTTTTGTCTGCGTTCATAATGCTGGCCGTTCACAGATGGCTGCAGGATTTATGCGCCAACTTGGACAGGGCCGAGTAGAAGTCTTATCAGCAGGTAGTGCTCCAAAAGATTCGATTAATCCAATAGCGGTCGAGGCAATGGCCGAACTAGGCATTGATATTGCAAACCATGTTCCAAAGATTTTAACCACAGAAGCGGTTCAGGAATCAGATGCTGTTGTAACAATGGGCTGCGGAGATGTCTGTCCCTTCTATCCTGGTAAGCGATATGAAGATTGGGTCCTAGATGACCCAGCAGGCCAGGGAATTGAATCTGTGCGAGTAATTCGCGATGAGATTAAGGCAAGAGTAGAAGCTTTACTTGCAGAACTTCTTCTATAAATTTATCTGCTAACCATTTGCATCTGCTAATTTGTATTGAGTTCTCTTTTAAATTTAATCCTGTTATTTTTCCTCTACTAATAACAGGTGGCTTGCACACCTCTACATAGAACTGAGGAGAAATGTCCGTACTTAACGAAGTCCTTGCTGCAAATAAAGCATACGTTGCAGATTTTGGAACAAAAGGTTCACTCGCTCTTCCACCTGCAAGAAGTTTTGCAATCCTAACGTGCATGGATGCACGTCTTGATCCTGCAAAATACGCTGGGTTAAGTGAAGGCGATGCACACGTTATTCGTAATGCCGGTGCACGCGCATCAGATGATGCAATCCGATCATTAGTGATCTCTTACAAGCTTCTTGGAACAAAAGAGTGGTTTGTGATTCATCACAGCAACTGCGGCATGGAGTTCTTTACTGATGAAATAATGCGTGGGCTACTCTCAAAGAGTTTAGAGACAGCAGCACTTGGTGAATCTGGGTTCTATGACGTCGGCAAAGGTCCAGGTTCTGATGAAGGCGCTTACATTGATTGGCTAACAATTTCAGATCAAGAAAAAGCTGTAGTAGATGATGTTCAACGTATTCGTCGTCACCCATTAGTTCCAAAGAACATTCCAATTTATGGCTATGTTTATGAAGTTGAAACTGGAAAACTGCGTGAAATTACAGCAGCAACAGCTGCGGGTAAGGAAAGCTAAAACTAAATAGTTTTAAGTAGCCCCGGTCACTAACTCAAGTGACTGGGGCTAACTATTTAGTATTGCAATTGCGACTTTGTAATCCTTTTCGAAAACCATTATCTGTGGACCATCAAGAGTTTGAGCTAACGTTGCTTTCACGTTCAGGTCGATTAATTTTTGAAGCTTCATTTGCGCTTCAATGTAACTTGCAGGAGTAGGCAATGGGGTTAGTAATCCATAATCACTTTTCTTACCTGCCTTAATCGGTGTGACGAGAAATTTTCCATTTGATGAAAATCCCCACTTAAGAACAACAATCAGAATGCCAAGAGCTACAAATCCTCCGAAGGATTGGAGAAAAAGGCTGTTGTTAATTCCACCGAGCATGTGTGCATTCTAGGCCTTGCCATTTATGCAAGGTAGTTTTGCGTGCAGGGCAAAGATATGTAGACTGTGGGCGTGGGATTACACAGCGCAGGAGCAGCATTTAAGAAAGCTTTAGCCGAAGAATCCCCTTTACAAATAATCGGAACAATTAATGCAAATCACGCGCTCTTGGCAAAAAGAGCAGGCTTCCGTGCAATCTATCTCTCAGGTGGCGGAGTGGCTGCAGGATCGATGGGGCTTCCGGATTTAGGAATCACCACATTAGAGGACGTCCTGACCGATGTTCGCCGAATAACCAATATTTGCGATACACCTCTTTTAGTTGATGCCGACACAGGTTTTGGATCTTCTGCTTTTAATATTGGTAGAACAGTAAAAGATTTGATCAAAGCTGGCGCAGCTGCGATGCATATGGAAGATCAAGTTGGCGCAAAGCGTTGCGGACATCGCCCCAACAAAGAAGTTGTTTCTAAGGCCGAAATGGTTGATCGAATTAAGGCCGCAGTTGATGCTCGTACAGATGAGAATTTTCAGATTATGGCCCGCACGGATGCTCTTGCAATGGAAGGTCTCGATGCAACTCTTGATCGTATCCACGCATACGTTGAAGCCGGTGCAGATTTAATCTTCCCAGAGGCAATTAGAACTCTAGAAGACTATAAGAAAGTTAGCTCGGTTATTTCAAAGCCCATCTTGGCTAACATCACAGAGTTTGGTCTCTCACCACTATTTGGTCGCGATGAGTTAAAAGCTAATGGCGTCTCAATGATTTTGTATCCACTCTCAGCTTTCCGTGCCATGAACAAAGCCGCAGAGAATGTCTATGAGTCAATTCGCCGCGAAGGAACACAAGCAAATGTTGTAGACACAATGCAGACCCGCGAAGAGCTATACGAGCGCATTAATTATCATTCTTATGAACAAGCAATCGACAAAATGTTAGGCAACAAGTAAATATTGACCAAAGAATTATTCGTCTCAGTGACACCATCACAGGTCCGGATAGTCATCCATTCACACCGATAGAGAAATGATAGGTACATGTCAAGCCATATAACTAAATCTAATCAGCCATATGACCAAGAGATCATCGACATTGTTGATTATGTCGAGAACTATCAAATCAAATCACCTGTGGCATATGAAACTGCATGGAACTGTTTCTTAGACACTCTCGGTTGTGGTTTTGAAGCGTTGGAATACGATGCTTGTAAGAAACTCCTTGGACCAACAGTTGAGGGCATCTCAGTACCTAATGGCGTAAAGGTTCCTGGTACAAACTATGTTTTGGATCCAATTCAGGGAGCATTCAATATCGGCTCAATGATTCGTTGGTTAGATTTTAATGACACATGGTTAGCTGCAGAATGGGGTCACCCATCAGATAACTTGGGCGGAATCCTTGCAACAGCAGACTGGCTGTCTCGCACAACAGGTAAGAAATTCACAATCAAAGATGTACTAACTGCAATGATCAAAGCACATGAGATTCAGGGCTGTATTGCACTTGAGAACTCATTTAACAAGGTTGGTCTAGATCACGTGATTTTGGTAAAGGTTGCTTCAACTGCAGTTGTTGCGCAGATGATGGGCTTAACTCGCGATCAAATCTTGGCAGCTGTTTCACTTGCTTGGGTTGATGGACAATCACTTCGCACCTACCGTCACTTTCCAAACGCAGGATCTCGGAAATCTTGGGCAGCAGGAGATGCAACATCTCGCGCAGTTCGCCTTGCACTGATCGCAAAGACTGGCGAAATGGGATATCCATCAGTTCTAACCGCAAAGGTATGGGGCTTCTATGATGTTTCATTTAAGGGACAAAAGTTTAAGTTCCAGCGCCCTTACGGTTCCTATGTAATGGAAAACGTTCTCTTTAAGATCTCTTTCCCTGCAGAGTTCCACTCACAGACTGCAGTAGAAGCTGCGATGACACTTAATGCCAAGATGAAGGCTGCT
>WLED01000018.1 GCA_009704445.1 Actinomycetota bacterium | reverse complement strand
TGGTGGCCATCAATGGTGGGCCCAGGGCTTCCTTTTGACACCGATACATACTTTGTCGTTTGTCCTAATGTGATTGGTGGTTGCCAGGGATCAACTGGCCCATCATCTCTTGCACCAGATGGTAAACGTTGGGGTTCTCGATTCCCAGCTATAAACATTCGCGACATGGTTGCAGCAGAGGTGGCATTTACAAATGCCATGGGAATCAAAAAATATAAGTTGGCAGTGGGACCATCCCTCGGTGGAATGCGTGCACTGGAATGGGCTATTCAGCACCCTGATCGCGTTGGTGCCATCTGCACCATAGGTTCATCTGCTGTAGCTACTGGAGATCAGATTGGCACGGCCTCGATACAAATCCGCGCAATTAAAACCGATCCATTTTTTAACAACGGTGATTACTATGAACAGGAAAAAGGGCCGGAAGAGGGAATGGGTATTGCACGTCGAATCGCCCATCTGACATATCGCACTGAGGCAGAGATGGACGTCAGATTTGGACGACAGTTACAAGGAGATGACACGGGGCGGTATGCAGTCGAGTCTTATTTAGATCACCAAGCCCAAAAACTATGGAAGCGATTTGATGCCAACACCTACATCGCTTTAACAGAGGCCATGAATAGCCATGATGTCGGTCGCGACAGGGGCGGAGTGGCTGCAGCCCTTTCTACGATAAAGGTTCCAGTCATTGCCGTTGGTATTGATACGGACAGACTCTTTCCGGTGCGACTTCAGGCCGAGATTGCCGAGCTAGCACCCGCTGCGGCGCCATTGGTGACCATCTCGAGCCCATTTGGCCACGATGGCTTCCTTGTTGAGGTTGAAAGCGTGGGAGAGGTCATTAGGCAGGCGTTAAAACTCTCCAAATAGCGGTTTTGGATGTGCATTTAGGGTGAAAACCAAATTATAATATAGCCATCGCTTCAGCCGAGTGGCTGAGAAAAACCAAAGGACAATTGTGGCTGTATTTAGTGCGCTCAAAAACAAGGTCAAGCCTAAGGCTTCTGCAAAAAAAGCTGCAACAAAGAAGGCAGTTGCTAAAAAAGCACCTGCGAAGAAATCTTCTGTTGCAAAAGCACCTGTTAAAAAAGCTACAGCCAAGAAATCAGTTGTTAAAAAGAGTGCCCCAGTAAAAAAGGCCACGGTTAAGAAAGCACCTGTTAAGAAAATAGAGCTTAAAAAAGATCTGACTGCAAAAGATGTTCAAGCAATTGTTGACACCAAAAATGCCGTCCTTCGTCACAACGAAGTTTTAGCCGAACTTGAATCTCGTGGAATTACATCGATTAATAGAATTCCAAAAAAGGTTGATAAGGATTTAGTAGACGAAGCGCGCTCGCTTGCTACTGAAGTTCCTATGATGATTGAGAGACTTCGAAAAGCCGGACTTGGTTCGCCTTCTCGTATTTTGAAAAAGTCCGAATATGAATTGATTGCTCCAAAAGTTGAGCCAATTAAGGCTTCTGCTGGGGTTTTTGATTCGAAGACTGGAAAAACAGTTGTAACTAAAATTGATGGTGAAGAAGTAGAGCTAGAAGAAGTTGAATTAGAGGATGTAGAGACTTTAATTAAGGAAGTTGTCGAAATTATTGACAGCGAAGAAGATGAAAAGGGTAATCAGCCTCGCGTAGTTGACCTTGCCGATGAGGCCACCCAGGGCAATGAAGAGAATGCATTTACTTTAAAGGCTTCAGAAGAGGACGATGCTCCAGTCCAAACAGTTATGACAGCCGGTGCTACGGCTGACCCAGTTAAGGATTACCTAAAGCAGATCGGGCGTGTGGCACTACTTAATGCAGAACTTGAGGTAGAACTTGCTACTCGAGTCGAAGTCGGTTTATTTGCTGAAGAGAAATTGAAGCATGAAAAGAAGTTGGATAAAAAGTACAAGAGAGAACTCGAGTTCCTTGTTGAAGATGGAAAGCGCGCCAAAAATCACCTGTTAGAAGCAAACCTTCGCTTGGTGGTTTCGCTAGCAAAGCGTTACACGGGCCGAGGAATGTTGTTCCTTGATTTAATTCAAGAAGGAAACCTGGGACTTATTCGCGCCGTTGAAAAGTTTGACTATACAAAGGGATACAAGTTCTCCACTTATGCAACGTGGTGGATCCGTCAGGCAATTACACGCGCCATGGCTGATCAGGCTCGAACCATTCGTATTCCAGTTCACATGGTTGAAGTTATTAACAAGCTTGCCCGCGTACAGCGTCAGATGCTTCAAGACCTTGGTCGCGAACCAACCCCAGAAGAGTTAGCAAAAGAGTTGGATATGACGCCTGAAAAGGTTGTCGAGGTTCAAAAGTATGGTCGCGAGCCAATTTCTCTTCATACTCCACTGGGAGAAGAAGGAGATTCTGAGTTTGGTGACTTGATTGAGGATTCTGAGGCTGTAGTTCCTGCAGATGCAGTTTCTTTCACATTGCTTCAAGAGCAATTGCACTCAGTGCTAGATACGCTTTCAGAGCGAGAAGCCGGCGTTGTTGCCATGCGTTTTGGTTTAACAGATGGACAACCAAAAACACTTGATGAAATTGGAAAGGTTTACGGCGTAACCCGTGAACGTATTCGCCAGATCGAGTCAAAGACAATGTCAAAGCTTCGCCACCCTTCACGTAGCCAGGTGCTGCGAGATTATCTAGATTAAAAACTCATTAAACATGAGCGGAAATGCAAAGGTATTTATCAATCCTAAAAGCGGTTCCATCCGCATAACGGGAAAGATTGATGTTGTTGATTCAGATGGAAACATCACAGAAACCCTTGAAAATCCAAAGTTTTGCGGATGTGGTCAATCAAAAGAAAAGCCCTTCTGCGATGGATCGCACAAGGGCCTTCTTGAAGAAAAGTAGTTTTAGTTTTTAGATTCGATGAGTTTTTCTGATTCATCTTGAATCTTCGCGGCAATTGGCTTCAGCTTTTCAGCATATTCCTTACCGTGGTGGGCACAGAACATGAGTTCTCCGCCGTTTAGAAGTACGGCTCGTACGTATGCCTGGGCACCGCAACGATCGCAACGATCTAGAGCGTTAAGAGGTACTGATTCAAGCAACAACTGATCTGTCATATCTCTCTCCGTTTCCGTGTACTTCCAACTTTTACTTCCTTACATGGAACAGGAAACCACATATATTTATTCCCCGCTCGATTTAATCTAGAATTTATAGATAAATTACGCTGAGAAAAGCCTTTTTCCACTATCTGAGACTGTTTCGGCGCGCTTTCCGGGCAAATGGGCTCAAGACAGTTAGCCTTTGCCCTCATGGCTGAGAAAGATGCAACAGGTTTGCAGGATAGCTACACCGCAAAAGATCTCGCCGTATTAGAAGGCTTAGATGCCGTTCGCAAACGTCCAGGTATGTACATCGGTTCCACAGATTCACGCGGACTTATGCACTGTCTCTGGGAGATTATTGATAACTCAGTCGATGAATCATTGGCGGGCCACTGTAAAAAAATTGAGATCAATCTTGAATCTGATGGTTCCGTTGAAGTCCACGATGATGGTCGCGGAATTCCAGTCGATAAAGAAGCTAAAACAGGATTAACCGGTGTTGAAGTTGTACTTACCAAACTGCACGCAGGTGGAAAATTTGGTGGAGGCTCTTATGCTGCATCTGGAGGACTCCATGGTGTTGGTGCGTCAGTAGTAAACGCGCTTGCTTCCAGACTGGATGTCGAAGTTGACCGCGATGGCAAGATTTACTGGATGTCATTTCAACGAGGAACTGCTGGAATATTTGATGGTGACGGCCCAAAGGCTCCTTTTCAGCCAAAGTCTGGTTTGCGTGTCATCGGCAAAATCTCTTCAAAGGTAACAGGAACCAGAATTAAATGGTGGAGTGATCGCCAAATCTTTTTGAAAGAGGCAGAGTTAGATTTAAATGATATTTATGATCGTGCTCGCCAAACATCGTATTTAGTACCTGGCTTAACGCTGGTCGTTAACGATAACCGCACTAAGACCAAGACGACTGAAACTTTTTACCACAAGAGTGGAATTACTGAATACTGTAATTTCCTGCAACCAGATGAGGCTGTTGGCGATGTAATTCGAATTTATGGAACAGGCCATTATCAAGAGACAGTGCCGGTTCTAGACGATAAAGGCCACATGGTTTCAACAGAGGTTGAGCGTGATATGGAAGTTGATATCGCCATGAAATGGGGAAATGGTTTTGAAACCACTCAACGTTCTTTCGTAAACATCATTGCAACGCCAAAAGGTGGAACTCACGTTCTTGGTTTTGAGCGGGCTCTGGTAAAAGTTGTCAATGAAGCGCTTCGATCGACAAAAACTCTGTCAAACAAAGAAATTGATGTCATAAAAGATGACGTGCTTGAAGGATTAACTGCAGTTGTCACAGTCCGCATGTCTGAGCCACAGTTCGAAGGTCAGACAAAAGAGGTTTTGGGGACTGCTGCTGCTACACGCATTGTCTCTGCTGTGGTGGCCGAAAAAATGAAAGAGTATTTCGGCACAACAAAGCGAATTGATAAAGCCAACGGGCGACTTGTTCTAGAGAAAATTGCTGCAGCATCTCGAACACGAATTAGTGCTAGAGCCCATAAAGACCTACAACGTCGCAAGAATGCACTTGAATCTTCTTCGCTACCGACAAAGCTCTCAGATTGTCGATCAGAAGATGTCACTCGGACAGAGTTGTTCATTGTGGAAGGTGACTCCGCTCTCGGTACAACAAAGGCAGCCCGCAATAGCGAGTTCCAAGCGATTTTGCCGATCCGCGGAAAGATCTTGAATGTGCAGAAGGCTTCACTTTCTCAAATGCTAGAAGACAAGGAGTGCGGCTCAATTATTCAAGTTATCGGAGCAGGCTCTGGTAAGTCTTTTGATTTAGATGAGGCTAGATATGGCCGAATCATTTTAATGTCAGATGCTGACGTTGATGGCGCGCACATTCGCTGCCTCTTGTTAACTTTGATGTATCGATACATGCGTCCACTGATTGATTCGGGTCGAGTATTTGCAGCCATTCCACCTCTGCACCGCATAGAAGTTATGGGCGGGGGAGGCAAGAAGGGTGACTACATTTACACATATTCAGATGATGAGATGAAGAAACTTACAGCTGATTTAAAAAAGAGTGGAAAGCGTTGGAAAGAGCCTATTCAACGCTATAAAGGTCTTGGTGAGATGGATGCAGACCAACTCCGCGAAACAACTATGGACCCAGATGCTAGAACTTTACGGAGAATTACCGTTAAAGATGCATCGGCTGCAGAGGCAATGTTCGAACTATTAATGGGAAGTGATGTGGCACCACGTAAAGAGTTTATTGCTAACGCAGAAATTGATCGCGAACATATCGACGTTTAGTCGATAGCAACTAAGTCGAAGTATTCTTCTTTCCAAAGATCTTCATCACCATCTGGCAACAAGATCACTCGTTCTGGCTTTAATGCTTGAACAGCGCCTTCATCATGCGAGACCATAATTACAGAACCCTGATACTCAGCCAGTGCGCCAAGAATTTCTGCTCGTGATGCAGGGTCTAAGTTGTTTGTTGGCTCATCCAGAAGTAGCACGTTTGCTGCAGATACAACGAGTACGGCAAGTGCTAATCGAGTGCGCTCTCCACCAGATAAGACTTTGACCGGCTTATGCACGTCATCGCCAATAAATAGAAACGAACCTAAGGTATTTCTGGCAGTTGGTTCGTTAATGTCAGGAGTTGCCGACATCATGTTTTCTAAAATCGTTCGTTCGAAATCTAAAGACTCATGCTCCTGTGCGTAGTAACCAATTTTTAAGCCATGTCCATGTTCAACTTTTCCAGTATCCGATTCAAGCTCTCCAGCTAAAATTCTCAGCAGTGTAGTTTTGCCGGCACCATTAAGTCCAAGAATGACAACTCGCGAACCCTTATCAATGACGCATGAGACATCTGTAAAGATCTCAAGTGAGCCATAGTTCTTAGAGAGTTCCTCACCAGATAGCGGTGTTTTCCCACATGGTGCTGGAGTTGGAAAGCGGAGTCTTGCAACTTTATCTGCAACGCGTACATCTTCTAAACTGCTTCGAAGTTTGTCTGCTCGACGCAACATCCCTTGAGCAGCCGTTGCCTTAGATGCCTTAGCTCGCATCTTTTCGCCTTGTTTTTGCAAAATCTCAGCACGCTTTTCTGCATTAGCACGTTCCTTTTTGCGGCGGTGTTCATCTTGCTCGCGCTGAAGCAGATAAGCCTTCCAGCCTAAGTTATAAACATCTATAACATTTCGGTTTGCATCAAGGTAAAAAACCTTGTTTACAACGGTTTCAATCAAATTCACATCGTGAGAGATGATGACGAGTCCACCAGAATATTTCGATAAAAACTCTCTCAGCCACACTATTGAGTCTGCATCCAAGTGGTTAGTGGGCTCATCGAGTAAAAGCGTTTCGGCGCCACTAAACAAGATTCGAGCAAGTTCAATACGGCGACGTTGTCCGCCAGAAAGAGTTGAAAGCTCATTGGCAAAGACTGACTCTGAAACACCTAATGATGTGGCAATGGCTTCAGCTTCGGCTGATGCGGCGTAGCCTCCAGCAGCAGAGAACTCTGCCTCCACTCGACCATATCGCTCCATAGCTTTTTCTAATGCTTCACCTTGTGCTGTGGCCATCTCTTCTTCCACAGAACGCATACGTGAAGCAATTTGATCCAAATCGCGCGCCGATAAAATTCGATCGATCACTGTTCCTGGTTCATCACCGGTACGAGGATCTTGTGGCAGATAACCAATTTTTCCTGTGCGATTTACCGCACCGCCTGCAGGCATAGTTTCTCCTGCAAGAACTTTTGCAAGCGTTGACTTACCTGCACCATTTCGCCCAACAAAACCAATGCGATCACCATCGTTGATTCGAACTGTGACACCTTTAACCAACAGGCGTGCACCAGCTCGAAGTTCTAGCGCTTGGGTTGAAATCACACCCAAGTCTATCTAGTTAGATTAAGCAGCACCAATTCGTGTACGACGAGGGGCAGCAAAGGCCTTTCCAACTGCAGTTAACTCCAGTGACACTTGAGCTTTAATTGCTTCTTCACTCTTGAGAAGTTTTGTTAACTCAGCAATTACTGTTTTGAGTTCCTTTTGCTCAGTTTCAAGTTCAATTTTGCTCATCTTTGTTAAACGTCGAAGCGGCATATCCAAGATGTATGTTGCCTGCTCTTCATTTAATTTGAAGTCTTTAATTAACTTATCTTTAGCTTGAGCGGCGTCATCACTGCCTCGAATAATCTTAATTACTTTATCGATGTCAATGATTGCTTTTAATAGTCCATCTACCAAACCAAGTCTAGATTGAGCCTTTGCCTTTCGAAATTCAGAACGACGACGAATAACTTCAATTCGGTGATCAATAAATACCTTCAACAGCTCCTTTAGTCCAAGAGTCTGCGGCTTGCCCTTAACCAATGCGACTGCATTAATCGCAAATGCATCCTCCATGGGGGTTAGTGCGTAGAGCTTTTCAAGAACTTCTTCTGGTTCGAATCCATTCTTAATCTCAATGACAACATTTGTTCCAGTTTGACCATCAGTAAGGTCAATGATGTCGCTGATTCCTTGAATCTTTTTGTTTTTCACTAGCGCTGCAATTCGTTCAACAACTTTTTCTGGCCCAATTGTGTAGGGGAGTTCCTTGATGATGATTCCCATCTTGCGGGAAGTCACTTTTTCAATTTCAACCGATGCCCTTACTTTGAAGGAGCCTTTTCCTGTTGCATATGCCTCACGGACGCCTTCTAACCCAACAATTTCACCACCCGTTGGAAAATCTGGGCCAGGTACAAACTTCATTAACTGCTTAACCGTTGCAGTCGGATTTTCAATTAAATGCTTAGTTGCGGCAATTACTTCTCCCAGATTATGCGGAGCCATATTTGTTGCCATACCGACTGCAATTCCCGATCCTCCATTGACTAAAAGATTTGGGTAGGCAGCTGGCAAAACAATTGGCTCGGAGAGTTGACCGTCATAGTTTGGTCCGAAATCAACAGTATCCTCATCTGCTTCGGCAACCATAGCCATTGCAGCTGCTGCCAATCGTGCTTCTGTGTAACGCATCGCAGCAGGACCTGCATCTAATGATCCAAAGTTTCCGTGACCATCAATGAGTGGCAAGCCCATTGAAAAACTCTGTGCCATACGAACAAGTGCATCGTAAATTGCGCCATCACCGTGTGGGTGCAACTTACCCATTACTTCACCGACTACTCGCGCACTCTTTACATGGCCGCGTTCTGGTCGAAGACCCATATCTGCCATCTGATGCAGAATGCGTCGATGTACCGGCTTTAATCCATCACGAGCATCGGGCAATGCGCGAGAGTAAATAACAGAGTACGCGTATTCAAGAAAAGACTCAGAGACTTCTTTAGAAACATCGATATCAATTATTTTTCCCGGAAATTCTCCTGGCTTAGGGCCAGATGGTTTCTTTCCTTTTGCCGCAGTTTTAGTGGGCGTCTTCGCATTTGCCATGTGCGCATTCTGCCAAGATAGTCGATTAATTCAGGGGAGGGCGCGCCCCAACGGATGAAACACACTTAGCTGCAAGTGCTGCACCTGCTGAAAGTGCATGAGTTAGGTCACCGGTTTCAAGCCATTTTGGAATAAATCCAGCAGCAAATGAATCACCTGCACCAGTGGTATCAACGACATTAGTTGTAACTGCAGAAACTTTTGCCGACCCATTAGCGCTGATTCCCATCGCACCCTTTGACCCTAATTTGATTACAACTAATGGGGTGTATTGAGTCAATTTCTTCTCAGCTGTTTGCACATCAGTTTCAGCTGCTAGATACAGGGCCTCTTCAGAGTTTAAAAGTATTCCATCCATCATAGATACCCACGACAAAACTTCTTCGCGGGATACGATTTTCATAGCACCTGTAGTTGTCGGATCAAAGTAAATTGGTTTACCTGCCGACTTAATTTTTTTAATCATTGCAAGCACGGATTCACGGCTACGAAAATCTAGAAGTGCATATCCGCTGAGATAAACACCGTCGATATCATCAAGAGGTGGAAGATCTGTAACCTCTAAATCAGCATTTGCGCCGTTATCAGGAAACATGGTTCGTTCACCATTGGAGTCAACCAAGATAACCACGACTCCAGTTGGGCGTCCGGAGTGCATAAGATTCATGTGCTCAACACCGTATTTATCCAAATCTGAGATCAGTGCAAATCCGACCGGGTCATTGCCGGTCCTTGCTACAAGATGGGCTTTGGTGTTTGTTCGAGTAATCCATGTTGCAACATTTGCCGCTTGACCGCCCGGATGACTTGAGATTTTACTTGCTGTGTCATTGCCGTAGTTAATTGGCTCCTTCAACTGCGAAATTACATCAAGAGCGATGTCGCCGATACATAGAATTTTTCTCATATCAGCGCAACTGCAATCTCTGCTGCAAGTGCGCAGTTGGATTTAATGATTTCCGTATTTATCTTGAGCGATTCTCCATTTGAAGCCTTGTGGAAGTGTTCTAGCAAATACGGAGTTACCGCTTTGCCATCTATTCCGTCCTGTTGAGCGCGAGCTAAACCGCTAGCAAGAATCTCATCATGTCTAGCTTTGGGCATTTCAACTTTGACAGGATTTGCAACTATTAATGATTTAAATTGCGTTGCGATATCAGTGCGAACCTTGATTATCTTTGCAATCTCTGCAGCGCTGTCAACTCGATGTTCTAGCGTGTAGCCAGAGTCTGTCAGATAAAATCCTGGAAACGAGTTGGTTCGATATCCAACTAGCCCAATTGATAATGTTTCTAATCTTTCAAGAGTTGCGTGAACATCCAAAATTGACTTTACTCCAGCACAAACGACTGTCATATCTAGTTGAGATAGAGCAGTTAGATCTGCCGACTCATCAAATGAAACGGATGCGCCTCGGTGAACGCCACCTAATCCGCCCGTTGCAAATACTTTAATTCCAGCAACTGCAGCTATGTGTGCAGTGGCTGCAACGGTGGTAGCTGCGCTTTTATTTTGCGAGATTATGACTGCAAGATCTCTAATGGATGCTTTTGATATGTCGTCGCGATTGGCAATTGCTGCGAGCTCGTTTGGCTCTAATCCAATGAGAATCTTTCCATCTAGCAATGCGATTGTTGCTGGAACGGCTCCGCCATTTCTAACTATAGATTCGCACTCTAGAGCGACGTCAAGATTTGAAGGACGCGGCAGACCATGGCTAATAATTGTAGATTCAAGCGCAACAATCGGTTTGCCTGTTTTTAAAGCCTGGGCAACTTCAGATGAATACTTTATTGCGTTGATCATGGACAAACTCTAATACACATTCGTGGGAAGATATGCACGTGCATTTATCCCAAATAACCCCTTCGATATTTTCTTCCCTTGGGTTAGATACCGCTGCGGATGAGTTAAATGTAGGAGTTTCTCCTATGGGGCGCGAACTACTTTTTCTAATTGATGGATTTGGGATAGACGTTCTTGAAAAGTATTCAACTGCCATGCCAACAATCTCGCGAATGATTAATCACGGTGTTATACAAACTGCATTTCCAACGACTACTGCTACATCGCTTGCAACTTTAACTACAGGTGTAATGCCAGGTTCGCATGGAATGCTGGGATACACAGTTCAAGTTCCACGAAGCGGAGGTCGGTTACTTAACGCTCTCAAATGGGATGAACGTGTTGATCCAGAAAATTGGCAGCCAGTTCAAACTCTCTTTCAAAGAGCTGCCCAACATGGAATTAACGTGACTCATGTTGCAGCAAAACGGTATGAAAACTCTGGATTTACTAGGGCAGTGTTTCGTGGGGCTCAATACAAAGGTGCAAATATTGCCGCCGATTTAGTGAGTGAAACTAAATCTGCACTACAAAAAACTCCTTCATTTGTTTATCTCTATGTTAATGATTTGGATTCGGCCGGGCACAGTGATGGTGTAGGAAGCACAAAATGGCTTGCAGCACTTACGTTGATTGATCAACTTGCTCAACAGTTAATGAAAGATGTTCCTAAGGGAACTCGAATTTGGATCACATCCGATCACGGTATGGTTAACGTGGAAGAAAAGATAATCATTGGACAGGGCAATCCTTTACTCAAAGGCGTCAATGTCATCGCAGGGGAGCCCCGTGCGCGCCATATATATCTTGACAGTGATAGCAAAAATGCTAGGGAAGATGTTGCCAACATTTGGAATGAGTTCTTGAAGGAAAAAGCATTGGTTTTAACTCGAGAAGATGCAATCGCCCGTGGAATTTTTGGGCAAGAAGTTAGTCAAGATGCAGTAGAGCGCATGGGTGAAGTTATTGCGATTGCACGTGGTGGTCTCGTTTTACTTGATCCAGATCGAGCGGAAAAGGAAGGCTCAATGGTGGGCCATCATGGCGGTGACAGTCAGATTGAATCTCAGGTTGGGTTATTTACAACAACGCTGAGTTAATTATTTTTCTTCGGGTTTGATTCCAAACATAATCTCATCCCAGCTTGGAACTTTAGCTCGCGCAGTAATTCCGTCACGGGATGCTTCATCATCTGGCTCTTCGCGAATGACTGCTAACCGTGGAACAAGAGGTGCAATCTTTTCTTCCTCAAACTTTTCATCATCGAAGTCATCAAAGTGATCTTTTTCTAATGTTGCGGCACCGTAATTCTCAGCGCTACGACGCTCTGAAGGGTGTGTTGAATCAGTGGCCACTAGACCTGGCTTTGAAATCTGACGAGGAGAGGGATCATCACCCATCATCCAGCGAGCATTCTCATCCATTGAGGCGAGTGAGCGTAGCAATGGATCAAAACTCCACTGGGCTACCCCAATACCGCCCGTGTGTGGATAGTGAAGCTCAACTGTCCAGATTCCGTTTTCTAATCGCCATGTATCCCAAGACAAACTTGATGCATCAATTCCACGAGGAGTAAGGCGCGAGGTAATCGTTGCAATTAAAGTTACGGGATCTCGATCAATTTCTTTTCGTACAACTATTTGCTGAGCTTGGTCAATTATGTAGATTCGTTCAGAAAGAATTGGACCTGCAAAGCGCTCAATTTTCTCTATCGAAACGTTGTACTCTCGAGAAATCTGTTCACTCGTTTGTCCAGTTCGAAGCAATCTTTGAATTTCTTTAATCGAAATTGTTGGTTCTGGATTATCTGGAACCGAGTTTAATCTTTGCTGATTTACAGTTGCGCGCAAAGTGTCACTAACGCGAAGGGTGTATTGCTCGCCTTCTTGATCACGCAAAGACAGATAGAGACCATCCTCGGTCCGTCCATCAAGTCGTAACTCAGTCACGAGCACGAGAGTAGCCGATGAGGGCCATAAAAACCTTGAAGTACGGAAGTGTGGCTAAGCAAGCTGCGATCATAAATCCCAAGGGGACCCAGTATGCAAAATCTGCGCCAAATTCATCAATGACCAGGCCCGATAGCGCACTGGCAATAGCACCACCTAATGGCATGCCGGCTACGACCCAGGTCAAGGTTTCAGTAATTTGCTCTGTCGGAACTGCCGCTTCTGCAACTCCGTATGCACTAATGACAAGTGGCGCAACTGCAAATCCGTTAAAGAACAGTGCAACTGAAAGCCAGAACAAAGAATGCACAAACAACATTGGAATTGACAAGAGTGTGAGTGCAAACAAAAAGATTAAAAAGCGTGCAGCACTCGATATCTTCCACTTAATCGCTCCAGCTCCAATTGCAGCAACTGCGCTTCCGCATGCCCATATCGCAAGTAAGATTCCCGCTTTGTCTTCTTGGCCTCTGGTTTGAACAAAAGCAACTGTGACGATTGCAATGGATCCAAAGAATCCACCCAATAAAACGGTGGGAAGAACAACCGCCTGTACTTGTCTGTTTCTAATCACTGCTGGATGCGGATCAACAATTCTTTTTGGTGTAGCGGGTGGTTCAGTAGATTTTTGCATCACAAAAAGTGGCACACCCACGGCCATAAACAGCATGCCGACGATAATGCCAGCCGCCGGTGCAATAGAGGTTGCGCACGCAGTAACAATGATTGGTCCTGCAATGAAAACAACCTCATCCATCAAAGCTTCAAATGAATAGGCCGTGTTTACGATATGGCGATCGCTCTCATCTTCGGCAGTTGTTGATTTATCTGGGCTCAAGATGTGCAACCAGCGGCGCCGAACGAGACCGCCTGTATTGACAGAAAAGCTTTCGGCAAAAATTATTGCCACAAACCACGTCCAGGTTGGAGTCTGATTGAGAACTAAAAAAGTAAATATACAAAGCCCTGCAATCTTTAAGGGCACTATGCGGATTAACATCGCACTTTGTCCAATGCGATCTGCCACTCGAGACCAAGCAGGAGTTGCAATAGACATGACTACAGATGCTGCAGCGCTTAGTCCACCTGCGATTGCGTAAGAGCCATTGACCGAGACAACGATAAAAACCAGAGCAAGAGAGTCCATTGAAATTGGCATTCGAGCAATAACCCCTGGGATAGAAAATCTCAAACCCCCAGGTGTGCGCATTAAGGTCGAATATGCAGTGAACATGGGCATTAGTCTAGACCGCGGTTACACTCGTACCATGACAGATTCCAAGACTTTGTTAGATCTTGCACTCACAATCGCACGTGATGCAGGTGATTTGTTGATGGATCGACCAGCATCATGGGATTTAACATCTAAATCAACTGCCATAGATATTGCAACACAGATGGACCTAGCAAGTGAGAAGTTAATTGTTCAAGCGATTTTAAAGGCTAGACCAGATGATGGAATTATTGGAGAAGAGGGTGCTTCTCGGGCTTCTAAGAGTGGAATTACATGGGTCATTGATCCAGTCGATGGAACGGTGAATTATTTCTATGGTCTTCCAGGCTGGTGTGTGTCGATTGCTGCAAAAGATGCAAATGGAACTTTGGTCGGGGTAGTTCATTCACCTACCGTTAATTCGACATGGCATGCATCAAAAGGCAACGGAGCATTTCTAAATAATGTGAAGATTGCATGTAACGATCCTGTTGAATTAAATCGTGCACTCATTTCTTCGGGCTTTGCCTATGATGTATCAAATCGCATTGAGCAGTTAAAAATCGTTAACGTCCTTTTGCCAAAAATTCGAGATTTGCGTCGAATAGGCTCTGCTGCTGCCGACATATGTCATGTTGCGACTGGTTTAGTTGATGGTTACTTTGAAACAGGATTATTTGAGTGGGATTTGGCTGCCGCCCAGCTAATTGCTCAAGAGGCTGGGGCCACAGTTAGTACACGCAAGTGGCACGGACTTGATCTGACCGTGGCGGCAGGTCCTCACCTGTATCAGCAGTTAAACGCTCAAATTCCTGAGTAAGTGCAGGCCTGAGGCTCGATTTACGCTTACAACCCTGTCTGTGGCACAATACGCAATCTGCACCGCCAAAGCGCGTGCTTAATTGAAATGACAAAAGGATCGAAAATATGAACATTCTTGATGCAGTAGATGCAGCCTCGCTGCGCAAAGACATCCCACAGTTTCGCGCTGGGGATGAGCTCAAGATTCATGTTCGCGTTATCGAAGGTAACAAGAGCCGTCTTCAGGTTTTCCAAGGAATTGTCATCCGTCGTCAAGGAGATGGCGTTCGCGAGACTTTCACT
>WLED01000017.1 GCA_009704445.1 Actinomycetota bacterium | reverse complement strand
ACAATTCGCCCACCGCCACGGCCGCAATTCTCACAATTTTGATAAGTAATCTGAACTTTGTCTCCAAGCAGGTACCTAAGGAGGACAGTGCCTCGTCGATCCAAATGCGTAATTGCAAGGCTTCCTATTTCACCTTCTGGAACACGCTTACCGTGTTCATCCAATGCCTCAAGTAAGAATAATTCAGGAGCTGGATTATGAAATCCTGCACCAATAGTGCATTCAACTAAACCACATTGAAGTTCAGATGCTCCCAAGCTGTCTGAAACTATTACTTTGGTATTGGAAACAGACTCTGCTAATTCGGTGAGTGATTCACGCATAGCCGCTGTACATGGTTCGCCGCTTACTGCAATCATGTCTAGATTAGGAAGTTTGAGTCCCTTTTGATCTATTTGGCTGAGCACTTCGCGAATATATGAAGGAACGCCCCAAAGAGTTGTTGGATCTGTATGAATCGTAAGATCAACAATTTCGGAAGTCTTTCGCGTCAGTTCGAATGAACCAAAATCACGACCGCTCATGCCAGAGGTAATCGCGCAACCTAACGCTGCTGCTGCGTGATTGGCTCGCAGCCAAGCCCCATGAGGATGAGTGGTAATTGGATACAAATTCATGATTCGAGACTTATTACTCATTCCACGTATTTCAGCCATACGGATCTGAGCTAGAAGAATTCCACGGAAATCGTAACTTGTTTGATAAATAGGAGTTGGTGAAGAACTTGTTCCTGCTGTGTAAACAATGTCCCAAATAACGTATTCATCTGATGAATCTCGTTCAGGCTTTAATCTAAATTTCTCAGGGGTAGTAACAAGCTCCATTTTTTCGGTGACAGGCAAAGATTCTAATTTTTTCAGTGTATCGATGCTTGCGATATCAATGCCCAACTCCTGATACTTTTCTATGTATCGTGGATGGTTCTTAGAAATCAGTTTTGTCATTTTTGCCAGTGCACTGTCTTGATAACTTGTAATTTCATCAACTGACTTGCGTAGATCACCTAGTGGGGATTTATACATCGCACTCTCCTAATTAAATATTTCGCTTGAATTAACAAGTTTTCCGTATGCCCACTCAACGAAATTTACCGCAGCATATTGAGTATCTTCTGAGGATAACTTAGTTTCATTATTTGAAACGATCGGAAGCGAGGCAGTTGCATCAACGACAATATTGACTTGAATATCTCGCTCTGCCGCATCTTTAGCGGTTCCAAGAACACAAACATTAGTTGTGACCCCAGCTAAATAAAGATTGGTCACGTCTAATCCTCTAAGGATTAGCTCCAGATCAGTTGAATAAAAAGAACTCTGACGGCGCTTGGTTAATGTGAGGTCACCAGGTTTAATTTCAATTCTTGAATCAAATTCTGCGCCACCATCTCGGTGAATGCCGGTTCGACCATATCGACTGGCAGTAACACCGGGTCCGACAGTCGCACGATCTTGGCGTTTAACCCAAATGACAGGGACGCCTTTCTTCCTAGCCTTTTCCGCCAATTTATTTGTGTGAGCAATAAGTTCTTCGGCATTTTCAACCGATAAGGGTGAACTTTTCTGCGTAAATGTCTTCTGAAGATCAATAATAACTAGTGCAGAATTTTGCTTAGCAGGAACAGGTGCAGCGCCCTTATTGGAAGAAATCTGATCAAATGTCTCTTTATATTTTGTCACCGGACCATATGCCCAACGCATGAAATTAACTGCAGCACTTTGAACCTCATTTGCGCTCATGATTTCTTCATCGTTGTGCAAAATTGGAAGAGCAGCGGTGCAATCTTCTAGAAGATTGACAGCAAAATCACGTTCACTTGCGTCTTTGACAACTGCAAGGACACAGACATTCGTCGTTACCCCTGCAACGCAAAGGTATTTAATTCCCTTACTTCGTAGCAAATACTCCAAATCAGTTCCGTAGAAGGCGCTTTGTCTTGGTTTAATGATCACTTCATCAGTTGGCAGAAAATGGAGCCTAGGATCGATCTCGGTTCCTTCTCCTGTGTGCAAGTCCTCAACGTCATAGCGTTTACTCGTTAAACCCAGACCCACTTCGGTTCTTACTTGGTATCGAACCCAAATAACTGGAATTTCAAGCTCACGGGCCCTATCGACCGCTCCATTGATGTTGTCCAGAACACTTTGTGCCGATGCGATTCCAAACAAAGAACTTTCCGTAAATGCACGCTGAACATCAATAACAATTAATGCAGTATTTGCAGGGGAGCGGTCCCCAATGAAGTCAATGTGCTTAACGGTCATGAATTTGGCAGAAGCTCTTTTGGTAATCTTAAGAAGCGAGCAGCATTTTGATAAGCGACCTTATCAATCTCCGATTTTTCTAGGACTCCGTTGCGAATCCAATTGGAAGCACCACCAGGATGATCGCTCTTAAATGGATAATCGGTCCCGATCATAATTTTGTCGATTCCAGCACGCCCAATAAGCAGTCGAAGAGACAAATCATCATGAGTGAGGCAATCAAAATAGATCTTGCTTAAGTATTCATGCGGTGGATGATCCATTACGCGGCAATCATCACGCTCGTTATATCGCTGCGTAAAACGCATCACGCTATAAGGAACGCATCCGCCACCTTGCATGAACTGAATGCGCGCTTCTGGGAAACGGTCAAAGAAACCAGAATAGATTAGCGACATCAACGATAGTGATGTTTCTGCAGGTGCTCCAAAACTATTCATGAAATAGTAACGTGGGAAACGATCATTACCGACAGGATTCAAATACGTTGCATGAAATGACATGGACATATCTTCTTTTGCCGCAATTTCGATGATCTTTAGTAGATTACCTTCATCAGAGTTTTCGCCACGATAAGACGTTGGCATTGCCAATGAAGTTATACCTAATTCATTTTTTAATCTTTTGATTTCGCGTTCTGCAAATTCAACACTCTGGATTGGAACCATGCCCATTCCTCGGAACCTATCCGGCCTTTTTGCCTGAACATCGGCTAGTTCATCATTTACCAACGTCGCGTACTTAAGTGCATCATCTGCGTCTAGGTGTTGGCACCATAAGAAACCAACTATCTGCAGAGCTTCCATTGAAATCGGTTGGTATTCGTTACGAGCTTTAAACCGTGCATCTAGATCGTCTAGGTCAACTTTCGGAACTGGAAAAGTTAGAGTTACATCGCCTAAAGAGATGGCTAACTTATCGCCTACCTTTTTTGGCTTCCACCCAAAATACTCCTTGCCACTGTGCATCGCCTCTAGGAAGCTTTTTGGCCAAAAATGTGAATGTGTATCGATATTCATTTCAACTCTCCAGTTCATAAATCTGAGTGAAAATCTAAAAAAACTTAAAAACCATTGACGACTAACGAGTTAGAAATCTATACTAAAACTCAGAGATTAAGAAGATGTGATTCAAGTCACCAGGCTACTTTTAGTGAAGGGTACTTACAGATGAGCGGTCCAATAGGTTTTGGAAATCCAGTTTCACCAAAAGGCTTAGCATCATTAGTGGAAAATCCGCCGCATCACATTAGCGCTGATGCAATTCAAGTTAATTTTCGTGTTGACCCAAAAGTTGTTAATCCATATTTGCCTGAAGGTTTAAGTCTTACCGATGATTGCATTGGTTATGTCTATGTAGCTGACATGGTCAAAGTAAGTGCATCACATCCAGGCCAAGAATTTGATGAACCGCAACGGACTCAGTACAACGAAGGCTTAGTTGGATTTTATGTTAAGTACGACAATGTTCCTGGACGCTTCAGTGCATTCATTTGGGTATCAGAAGAATGGTCAGTTGTTTTTGGACATTACATGGGCTTTGCAAAAAAACAGGCAGATGTTTTCAAGACAAAGCTTCAGCCAGCAAATCCAGGTCTTCCAAAACTTGGAGTTGGCACTCGCCTTCGTGGTCAAGTAGATCGCTTCGGAACACGAATTGTAGATATGGGAATTACTCTGACAGAAAAGCTGCCTGATGATGGAGTTCCTTCATATGGACACCGAATTTATACATATCGATATTTACCATCACCTTCACCAGATGTTCCAGACAACAAGCAGCTATTTGGCCTCAATCTTGGAAATGCCACAACAATTAATGTGTGGAAGGGTGAAGGCTTTGTGAAATTTCAAGACGGAAGTAACGAAGAACTCGAGGCCTTTCAGCCTAAAGAGATTATTAGTGCCTATTACTTCCAACGTGGTTGGACAACTGACACCGTTGCTGAACTAGTGAAGGACTACTCAAAGTAAGAGAGTTCGGACCAGTTAGCGCATGAAGCGCAAGAAAGCTCCTAGGAAAGATCGAGCATCGCTTCGATCGACTTCAAAGCGCACATTTACATCCTGGAGTTTTCAGCATTACCGACGTTACGCCGTAGGTACTTTCATGATGAATTTGGGCACCTGGATGAACCGGATTGCCCAGGATTGGCTCATCATTGAGCTAACCGGAAGCGGCGTTGCACTTGGAATAGTTACGGGAATTCAGTTTGCACCAGCGATTTTCCTAAGTTTTTATGGTGGAAGCCTAGGAGACCGTCACAACAAAAAAGCAATTATGGCGGTGTGCTCTGCGATGATCTCTTTATGTGGGTTAATTCTTGCGGTAATTGTTTTAGCAAATCTTCAAACGGTATCGATAGTTTATGTCTTTGCTTTCGTTGTGGGTGTTTTTACTGCAATAGATATGCCGATTAGGCACTCACTCATGTCAGATCTAGTTGGTGAGGAAAATGTCTCAAATGCAGTTAGCTTAAATTCAGTTAATTTCAATCTAGCTCGAATTATCGGTCCAGCTACTGCAGGATTTACGGTCAGTCTCTTAGGTGTGCCGGCGGCTTTGATTGCAAGCGCGGTGGCATATCTATTCTTTTCAATTCTGATACTAGCTGCTCGAAATACCACGCTTAGAGAAGATGATGAAGTAGACAACGATAGCCACATTAACTTTATTGAAACATTGAAGTTTATTTGGCTTGATAAGGCAATTGTAAAAGTGCTACTGATGGTTGCAACGCTCGCCTTTTTTGGTTTAAATTTTCAGATCACAACAGCTCTCATGGCTGTTAATATTTTTGGACTTGGTGCTGCTGGTTACGGATTATTGAGTTCGACTACCGCAGTTGGTGCTCTATTTGGTGGTTTGATTTCGGCTCATCGAAATGCAAGTATTCCTGAAAGTAGATTAGCTCGCACGGGTCTCATGTTTGGATTTGCTCAAATTGCTGCAGGATTTTCACCCAACATAGCTTTTTATTCAATCATGCTTGCACTCTCTGGTTTCTTTGCACTCATGACTACTATTGCCGCAAATTCATTGATTCAACAAAATACGCCCTATGCAATCAGAGGGAAAATTCTTGGGATTTATACCGTCATCTTTAGTGGCAGCATGGCTTTTGGTGCACCAGCCGTTGGTTACTTTACTGATCTCTTTGGTCCTCAAGAAACCTTGGTACTAGGGGGAGTTGCGGTTGCAATTGTTTCTGTGATTGTTGTTTTCTCGCCCTTTCGACGTGAAAGAGTTTAGGAAAACCTAGTTAACACTTTTAATGACTTGTAAAGCTTAGAAGCGCAGATTAATTCGCAAAGAAACGAACAGGCCCAACGTGCTCTAAGGCCACTTGCTCTCCAATTGTGTATTCAAAAGGTCCTGGAATTCGAACTTGCAGATGCTGATCGGCAATGTCAATTGCAACCATTGCATCATGGCCATAATAATCGATCTTGGTAATACGCCCGTTAATGGAGCCAGGGGATAGAACTTTAGTTAACTTAATTTCCTCTGGTCGAACGACGATATGACCAATAGCAACTGAGCTGACCGATGACTTCTTTGGGTTAAGAATGTGCTGTGTTGTTCCGTCTGCCAATTGAGTTGCATTCAAAACGAGAGCATCTCCTGTGCTAATTGCAATCGAAGGAGATGTAGGTTTTGAATAAACATCTTCAGGAGAACCTTGTTGGACAATTTTTCCTTCACGCATGAGTGCGATTACATCTGCAGAGACAAGTCCTTCTTCGCGATCATGTGTAACTAAAATTGCAGTTGTCTTTTGAGAACGAAGTAATTCGATCACATGGCTTCTTAGTTCGGTTCGCAGTTCTGTGTCTAGAGCAGAAAATGGCTCGTCCAACAAAACAATCGAAGGCTTAATGGCCAGAGCGCGTGCAAGGGCAACACGGGTTTGTTGACCACCCGAAAGTTGATGAGGCATGCGCTGGGCAAATCCATCTAATTCAATAAGCGTCAACATCTCTCTTACCGTTTGGCGAATTTGATCTCTGGTAAAGATCGAACGATCGATTCCAAAAGAGATGTTGTCGGCAATGTTTAGATGAGGAAAGAGCGCACCTTCTTGTGGGACATAACCAATCTTTCGCTTATGTGGCGGCAAGTGCACAGATGAAAAGGAGACTAACTGCTTTTCAAATCTAATCTGACCTTCACTGGGGCGAATCAAGCCCGCAATAGAGCGAAGCAAAGTTGTTTTGCCACATCCAGATGGACCAAGAAGAGCGGCGATCTGACCTTTAGCTAGTGACATATTCAGATCATCTAGAACAACTTTGCCACCGAGTAAAACTTTCAGGTGGGAGACTTCAAGTGCGTTCATTTAGTCCCCCTTCCTCTCTTGTTCATAAATCCGAACTTCTTTATCTGGGCGGCTAATTAAAAATGTGGGAATAGCTGCCACAAGTACCAAGATTAAAGCATAAGGTGCTGCCTCGTTAAATCGATTGATCGAACCGGAAGACCAAATTTGAGTTGCCAATGTCTCAAAACCTGTTGGCCGAAGCATCAAGGTTGCGGGCAGTTCTTTCATTGCAGTAAGAAATACAAGAATTGTTCCAACACCTATACCTGGGGCAGCAATAGGTGCGATAACTTTTTTAACAACAGCCCATTGATTCATTCCAAGTGTTGCAGCAACGTCTTTTACGCCATTTGGAACACGAGCAAGTGAAGAGCTCATGCTGGTTACCGATTTGGCCAAAAAGAGAATGGCATAAGCAAAAGCAAGTAAGAATGTAGTTTGGTAGAGACCACCTAGCTTTGAACCAATGGAAACAAGAGCAAGACCCACAACAACCCCCGGCAGGGCATGGGCGATAACAACCATTTTATTTGTCACTGTGGCAAAACGAGATGGTGTGCCTGACAATAAAAATCCCAACGGGGCAGAAAGAATCAGAGCGATCAATGCCCCTAATGCGGCAACAGAGACCGTGGAAAATGTTGCACTTGCAAGTGATGCCCAATCGATTGCTACCGGATTGGAAAAAAAGCGCGTAAACAAAACATAGAATGGAACAATTACGGCCACGATTGCAAAAGCGGTAATCAAGAAAATCGTTGCAATTTTAAGGTAAGCCTTTTGAATAAGCGTAGTTTTAACAGAAAGTGATTTAAGCAATTGATTTTGATTTGACCTGCCATTGATCGATTCATTAGCCATCACGAAAAGTATTGAAAAAGCGATTAAAACAAATGAGATAACGGCGGCAGCACTTCGATCATATGAAGCGCGATACATATTTTGAATAGAAACCGTCAGTGTTTCAACATTTAGAAGTGAGACCGCACCAAAATCACTCATCGTATAAAGACCAGCTAATAAAGCACCGGCGCTAACGTGTCCGCGAATTTGAGGAAAGATAACACGTGAAAATGTCTTAACTGGATTAAGTCCGAGCGATCTTGCAACCTCAATCTGAGATCCATCAATACTTCGCAGCCCCGCCAATGTTGCCAAAATAATGTAAGGGATAGTTGAGATTGAAAGAATAAATACTGCCGCTGCAAAACCAGAAAATGAAGGAACTAGTGCCACCCACGTGTATGTAAAAACATAGGATGGAATAGCAAGAGGAAGGACAGTAGGAATTACTAGTAGTCGGCGAAATGGAACCTGCACAAAGTGAAGCCCGCTAGCTATTGCTACGCCCACGACTAAGTTGATGAGAACCACACAAATGACAAGAGAGGCAGTTGTTGCAAGCACCTCTAAAGTTTTTTGGCGAAACAAAAGCTGAATGATTTCATCAAATGGTTTGTCACTTGCACGGACCAGCAGGTATACAAAAGGAATCATCGAAATTGCAGCCACTGCGCCCACTGCAGCAAGGAGTGCAACTCGCCATCCAGAGCGTGATTGCGAGCTCGGTAATGGTTGTTGCGTTATTGGCGCAGGGGAAGTTGTTAACATTTTTCTACAACAGACCCACTTGTATGAGTAGATCTTGCGTGGCCTTGATGTTGCTTAAAGTTTTTAAATCAATTGAGGGAGCGCCAATTGCATCTAATGCTGGCACTTCATCAGGTGGAGTTGCACCTTCGATAAGTGAGTATTCATGAGTATCGGTAACAAATTTTTGCTGAGCCGCACTAGAGGTCAAGTAGTTGATCAAGTCCTGAGCCGCCTTTTGCTTTGAACTTGTCTTTAGTACACCGGCACCAGATACGTTAATCAGATTACCAAGATCACCAGGTGCAAAGAATCCGTTCTTTACGTTAATCAAACGACCAAGTGCTTCTGATACTTCCCACGTGTAGTAGTGATTGACAAGACCCAAAGAGATTTCGCCCTTATCGATTGCTTCCACGATTGCCGAATTCTTAAGATAAATCTTTACGCCATTTGCTTGTAATCCTTCTAGCCAAGTCTGAGCAAAACTACTTCCTTTGTTTTCTATCAGAGCGGTAAGGAAGGCCTGAAAAGATGCATTTGTTGGGGCAATACCAATCTGATTTTTATAGATTGGCTTAACCAAATCTGTGACCGAAGTTGGCAAAGTTTTTACACGATCTGGGGCATATGCAAATACGCGAGCGCGACCTGTAACACCTACCCATTGGCGATCTGCAGCGACAAATTTTGCAGGGATGTTTACTGCAATTTCATTTGGCAGCGTCGTAAACAATCCGGCCTGTGAAATTGCGCCAAGTGATCCGGCATCTTGGGATAAAAATAGATCTGCAGGGGAGTTATTCCCCTCTTCAAGAATCTGCGCAGAAAGTTCGGCAGAATCGCCGTAGCGAACGTTGAGCTTGATGCCAGTTGATGCTTGCCAATCAGCAAAGAAAGGCGCGATGAACTCCTCTGACCTACCGGAGTAGATGGTTAACTCCGAAACATCAGTTGCCTGTTCGCCAGTAGAAGAGGAACAAGCAGAAACAAGGCTAAGCATCATTAAGGCTGCGACTGCGACCACGGACTTCTTCAAAAAGGGCACAAGGACTGCTTTCTGTAGAGATCATTCGATGGCCTTGGCAGCCGCCGATTTATGTTCCAGACTCTACTGGGCACGGGGGTATTTACGCAACATGAATGTTGCGTAATTCATTTGAGCATGACCCAGCCAGCACTCAGCGATTTTGTGAGAAGTTTCTTGATGGCTACGCGTAAACCTGTCTCACTTGAATAGGAAGGCTCACAACTGTCTTGGTTACAATGTTTTGGTGCTCATCAAAACAACTACTACCGTCCAAGTTCGCAGTGGCCATCTGCCAGCTGGCAATCTAGGCGGCAGTCAGTTGCGTCGTGGCCTATGGCGCTGGGCTATCCAGGTGATTGCAATCGCGCTCGCCATAACGTTGGTTCCTTCGGTTTCATCGGCTGCTCCATCGGTTGCAAGCGTTCAGCGAGAAGTAGATCGCCTAAGAACTTTGGCCGCCGAGAAGTATGAATCAGCCAATGAGGCAAATATTCGAATTAGAGCTCTAGAAAAAGAGATGCAGGTTCTTCAGGGCCGAGAAGTTGTCTTGCGCAAAGATTTAGATGCAGCAAGTACAGTAATTGAAAAGATTGCTCGCCAAAACTATATGTCTGGCGGCCTAGGACAATCTTTAGGTTTGGTTTTTTCTGCCGATCCTTCACAGTATTTATCTGATGCATCCACTTTAGGATATGTATCGACCAATTACGCGCGTCAATTGCGTCAGTTTTCAACCAGCAAGCAACGCGTAGATGCTTCACAGTCTGTTGTCTCTGACAAAACGGCGTTGTTGATTCGCGAAAGAGCGATTTTGAATAAAGAAATTGCAAAGGCAAAATCATCTTTAGCAACAGCTGAAAAACTGCTCAACACATTAAAGAAAGAAGATCGCGAGCGTCTTGCAAAAGAAGAGAGCGAACGCGAAGGCAGAATTTTTGATGCATCAAAGAAATATGCATCAAGCTTTGTTGGCGATAATTCCCGCGGCTCGAAGGCGTTGAAATATGCATTGGCACAAATTGGTGATGTCTATGTGTGGGCAGCTGCCGGACCAACCCGTTGGGACTGCTCAGGTTTAACAATGCGAGCTTTCCAAACTGCAGGTGTGTCACTTCCACACTCATCTAGAGCTCAAGTCCGGTACGGAAAAAATATTTCATTTAGCTCTGTAAAACCAGGAGATCTAGTCTTTTTTGGTAAGCCAATTAGCCATGTTGCCATCTATATGGGCGGCGGAAAAATGGTTCACGCACCACGTCCAGGCAAGCGCGTTGAGGTAGTGGAGTTTCCTCGAAGCTTTGGTCGCAAACCATTTGTTGGTGCCAAGCGCATTTAACTCGCCAATTTAGTCACCGTACTTAATTGGGGTTTCTAAATAAGCCCTTTATCAAGTCCTTCTAAAACCTGCTGAGCTCTAACACCCAAGGCATCCAAATCTGACAATCTCTTTAATCCATTGACCTGCTGGCTCATGCGATGGTTTTTCACAAATGTTTCTTTGTGGCGATCAAGGAAATCCCAATACAAAGTCGTGAATGGGCATGCAGTTTCACCAACGCGTAGTTTTGGATCATAAACACAGCCCTTGCAATAACTTCCCATTCGAGAGATATAGGCACCGCCTGCTGCATAAGGCTTGCTCATCATGGCCCCACCATCTGCGTGCAAACCCATGCCGATCACATTGGGAACCATTACCCACTCACTGGCATCTATAAATACTTCTCGCATCCAATCTAAAAACTCTTGCGGATTAGTACCTGTTATCAAAGCCAAATTACTCAAGACCATCAGCCGGGGAATGTGATGAACCCAAGCTCGGGTTTCTATGTCAGAGACAATTGTTTTAACGCAGTTCATCTGTGTTTTAGTTGAATCGCTAAAGAGCGGTAGCAATGGGCGGTTAGCACCTAGTTGATTGTTCTCTCGGTAGTCAGGACCTAGATACCAATACATTCCATTGACATATTCACGCCAGCCGATAATTTGTCGAACAAATCCTTCAGCAGATGCAATGGGTATGTCACCGGTTTTAAAGGCAGCCTCAGCTGCATCAATAACTTCTTGGGCGTGTAGTAATCCATTGTTTAAGTATGGTGATAACAGTGAATGATGTAGCGCCCAGTTATCTAGCGCCATTGCATCTTCATAGGGTCCAAACTGGGCAAAGTGATTGTCAATAAAGTTTTTTAGTTGAGCAAGTGCGCCTTTGCGAGTTGTTGCCCACGTTGTATCTGGTGAGTAACCAATCTCAGCTGCAACTTCCTTATCGATCTGATCTCTTTTGTGTTCGAGGTAGGCAGGCCAGGAGTAGTTTTTTGGGGGAGGCAATCTGTTTTCTTTATCAAAATTCCACGCACCACCAATGGGTTTGCCTTTTTCCATCAGTACATTAAGGCGCGTTCTTTGAAGGCGATAGAAATTTTCCATCAAATAACTTTTCTGTCCATTTGCCCATTGGGCAAAAAGTAAACGCGGTGTTAAGAAAAAGTCATTAGGTACAAACTCCACACCAAATTCTTTAAGTGCCTCAAACTGACGAAAGGATGAAGGCTCTGCTGAAATAACCGGTAAATCTGGGAATTCTTTTTTTACCTTTTGCAAACCTTCTACCGTTGTAGCAGCTTTTTCATATCGGACTGTGTACCCCAGCGATTGTAAGTGCTGTGCAAAATGGCGAGCAGATGAGATTAAGAAATGGAGACGCTGCCTGTGCCATTTTCTGCCAGTTGTCATTCGCTTGCTTTCGACGAAAACAATGACATCTTTGGAAGGATCGCTATTTTTTAGGGCTCCGTAGTTTTCATTGAGATGATCAAAAGCTACGTAGATGAGCCGCTGCATTTCTTTACTTTACTGCGCTTTCATCTGCCATGTACTCTTAACCTTGCGATGGAAAATCAAATTATTGTTATCTACGATGGTGAATGTGCCTTCTGTGAGTCCAGCATTAAATGGATTGAGCATAGATTAGATGTGGACTCAAAGCCTTTCCAGAAAGCAGATTTAACAAAATACGGTCTGACTTATCAAGAGTGTTCAAAGTCAGTACAGGTGATTACAAATGGTTCTGTATTGGCCGGTGCTCCCGCTATCGCCTTTTTGTTGAAGAAGCGGGGCAACTCTCTGCTCTCAGTGATAATCACAGCATCTGGCCCCTTTGGGCGTTTTGGATATAAGTGGATTGCGGCGCATCGAAGTTCACTTATTGTCTCTTCCTTGCACCGAGTGCTTAAGCTGGCGAATTTACGACACATCAAGAAGTTACAAGGTTAATTCAGATTAAAGCGTGACGATTTCTCCGTGGGCAAACTTATGTGCGTGATCGCCTTCTCCACGCAAAAGATGAACATGACCTTCACCGTGCACGCGCCAACTCTTATTTTCAAAACTGACATCTTGGTCTGCGCTTAACCCTGTTACTAAGGCAGTTGATTCATCGATTCCGATAACGGAAGTTCCTGCGGGGGCAGTTAGCAATTTGCGAGCTGCAGAATCTGGAATCCAACCAAAGAACTTGTTGTAGTGGGGAATGGTTCGGATCTCTCCAATTATTCCAAAGCCATCGGTGCCATCCTCTTTTGGTCTAAAAAAATTAGGAACATGTTTACCCATAGCCATTGCACCAGCACTGCAACCAGCAAGAGAGCTTCCAGATCTCCAGGCAGTTTCGATTGCAGACCAAACAGGAGTATCAATTAATGTACGCGCCAAATATCCGGGATCTCCGCCGGATAGATAGATAAGTCCAGCACCAATCATCTGCTGGGCAAAGCTTTCATTCATTGCATCTTCGTGGGTATAGATAGGTAGAAAAATTTGCTCGGTGTTTAAACGATCGGCTTGCTGAGCGCCAAGTGTTTTCCAGAAACTAAGCCGGTCTTCGCTTTCTTGCCCAGCAGCTGTTGGTATCTGAATATATGAATTGTTCTTGCCACGTTGAATTGCATTGTTTAAAAGTGATTGCTCCAGGCTTTGCATAACAGGTAGATACTCACCAGAACCAGCAAGAGCGAGTGCACCTTTCATGTGCAAAGGCTACCCGTGAGACTGAGTAAAAAGAAAAAAGCGAAAGCGGGAAAATCTAGTTTTAAGACTGATTGAGGCAAACTTCAGACAAATCCCAGATCGACAGATTGTTAATGATTCTAGCGTTCTACTTCCATTACCAATCTAAACCTTGTCGATGAACCTTCCCGGGTGATCGACCACCTGCCATCTGAGGCTAGATTGAAAATCACCGTCCCTAAACCAAAATTCTTATTAATTCTAGGGGGTGCAACAGTGGCATCATCAACGGATTCAATCTCGATTTCTCGATCTCCGGAGGAGGTAATTCTCAAATCGATTTTTGAAGCCTTTCCATGACGAATTGAATTAGAAATTAGCTCTTCAATTACTTGACCAACTTCACGAACTCGTAAATTTCGGATTGCTTTAATCGTTTCATCAATATGAACAGAAACCTCAATGAGTCCTCGCCAGGGGGATAAACGGGAATCAATCTCGGTTTCAAGGTCGCACAATTCTGTTTGAAAATCTGCATCAGGGCTATCAAGGAACGAAAGCACGGATTGCATAGTCTCATTGAACATTTCAGAATCCCCGGCCTTAACAGCAACCTCTAGCTTGAGCGATGTTGCAGCCAGACGAGTAAGGATTTTTCCATGGACAAATACTGCCCATTCATGCGACAAATTACGAGCGAATTCTTCTCTAATAACATTTCTCACTTTATTCTCTAAACTTCTATTTGCCCTTAGGTCGTCATTGCGAATCAATGTAAGTGCACTTGGTCGTAATACCTGTAAAAGTTCGACAGAGACAAAAAATGCTAAAGGTAACGCGAGAGCAGTCAAAATGATAGAAAATACACTTTGTGGGTCATAACTAATTAGTAGCCATAAGAACTTGATTATCATCGGCAAAAAGCCAGTCACAAAAATTAAAATTGAGCCATTCCTTATTGCATTTGGTGAATCACTCTTTTGAGTTTTGATGATTAAGCTCGAAAAGCCAAAAATAAGTAGTAATAAAACTGGATATGAAATTAGAAACTCTGTGATTGAATAGAAATTGATCAATGTAGGCGTAACCAGAGCGATAAGCATCAATGAATAAGAGTTTTTTCGAAGTGGTGCTTTTTGTACTGCAGATGTGTATATGATCCTAAACTGCTGGAAGAACAAAATAATGGAGTGCCTATACCTAAACAATAGTGTTTTTGCGTCATTACTGGATGTTGAACTTTCTAGTAATCGTGAAAATGTTCGAAGCTTTTGACCTGATAGTTGCGGCTTTATTAAGCTGAATTGATCAGCTAAGTTGCCACCTGCATGCATGTTCTTATCCAATTCATTCTTTAGATCAATACAAGTAGCGAAGAATTCTTTTCGAATACCTTCTTGAATTTCTCCTTGTAATTCTCGAAATTCATTGGACGTTCTACCCCGAAAGCGGGTAGCAATAACGAGTCGATTTTCATACTCTTTAAACTGTTGGAAAATCTCTTTCCGATATCCACCTATTATTACAAAAGCCGGAAACCAGAGACTACCTTGAATCAAAATGATTCCGAGACGTCGATAAAAGCTAACTAATTCAATACCAAAAATCGAAGCGAGTATTCCATGTGTTAAATCGCCGGCGAGACTAAACAACACGCCTGTAATCGCCAAGGTTTGGAAATTGAGTTCAGATTTATTGAATTTCTGAAAGCCTTTCCATACCAAAATAGCGATAAGTACCATTCCAAGAGTATGGATAATGCGCATGAGAACCAGGTTGCCAAGACTATTGTTAACTCCTTGTGAAAATTGAGTAATAAAGATTGCGAACTCAATTAATACGATCACCGCGGGCACTAATGCGAAATCAACCTTATAAGGGGTTTTGGTGTTAAAACCTAGATTGGGAATGCGCATTCTTACTTGACTACAACTTTT